>NZ_JBHMAU010000066.1:0-182302 GCF_042429315.1 Brevibacterium otitidis
GGAAGAGACCGGTGAGAGGCCGGGACACTACCTCCTGCCCACTCATCGCGTCCGCGCTCGAATCCGAATGAACCCCCGGACATCAAGCAGATCGGTGGATCAAGGATTAGAAGAGATTGAATCGCATCTGCTTGCTCGGAGCTCAGGGCTAAGAATCCCTGCCCGAGACACCGAGCTGCGTTTCGAAGACAGGCCAGCTCACTAGCCATGCGCTGTTCAATTGCGGTGGGCTCTACTCCGCTGTCGGTGTTGCGGCTGACGATGGCTGAGTTTTGACCCCTCTTGTGTTAGTTTCTGCCGGCTTCGGTCAGTGGCCCTCTACTACGTTTAAACCAGCCGGCTCATCGGAGCCGACGTACCCCTATGAACTCTCCACCGAACTCGGGTCGATCCATGATTCTGCCGCAGGTGCCGGCTGATATTCGGGTTCCGCGGGCTGGTGGTGGTCGTGCTCGCACTTGTCCGAACGCCGTCGTGGCTGATCGTGCTTATGGGGCCAAAGCCAACCGCGAATACGTGCGTTCGCGCGACATCCGGGCTGCGATCCCGAAGAAGAAGGAGGAGATCGCGACTCGAAAGAAGCGCAGCAGCATGGGTGGGTGGCCGCCGGTCTTCGATGCCGCTGCGTATCGGAACCGCAACGTCGTCGAGCGTTCGTTTGCCTACGTCAAGCAGTGGAGGGGTTAGCGACTCGGAATGACAAGCTCGCAATCACGTATCGAGCCGCTGTCGTGATGAGCGCGATCTTGGCGTCGCTCCGTAAATAAGGAGACATGCCCCAGCTACCCAAGAAATGGAGCTACGGCGCGCCTGCACGCGAGTCGCGGTGAACACCCTGAATCACCCGAATTTGCGGGATGGCCATGCCAGATCTGCGGAAAGAGCAGTAAGTTCGCTCGACGGAGGGATCTCGAAGACGGCGCGACCCGACCTCGGGACGCCCTGCGCGGGCACAGAATAAGGCCCTCTGACCTGTAAATATGAAGATCAGAGGGCCTATCCCGAAGCTCAGATGTTGAAACCGAGGGCGCGCATCTGCTCCTTGCCGTCCTCGGTGATGCGCTCGGGACCCCACGGCGGCATCCACACCCAGTTGATGCGGTAGGCCGGCACAATGCCCTCGAGCTGCTGGGCGCACTGGTCTTCGATGACATCGGTCAGCGGGCAGGCCGCCGAGGTGAGGGTCATCTCGATGACGGCGGTGCCGTCGTCCTCGACGGACGCGCCGTAGACGAGTCCGAGGTCGACGATATTGACGCCGAGTTCGGGGTCGACGACGTCCATGAGGGCGTCGACGACCTCTTCGGGTGTTGCATTGGTCGGTTGGTCGATGACTTCAGGCATGGTCTCCTCCTCGCACCTCAAGCCTAATGGTCAGCGGTTGTCTGCGGCCGCCTGCGCCTGGACGAAGGCATCCTTGAATGCCATCCAGGCCAGCAGCGCACACTTGATGCGCGCAGGAAACTTCGAGACTCCTTCGAACGCGGCGGCATCGCCGAGGAGCTCCTCATCGGCGTGCCCCCGGCCGCGGGAGTGCATGAGCTCGTGGAAGCCGGCCTCCACCTCGGCGAAGGCATCCGGGCTCAGCTCTTCGGCCATCTCTGCCAGCACCGAGGCCGAGGCCATCGAGATCGAGCAGCCGGCGCCGTCCCAGCGCATGTGCAGGGACCCTGCGGCTGGGTCGTAGAGCACTTCGACGGTGATCTCATCGCCGCAGGTCGGGTTGACCTGATGCGATGACCCGAAGAGCACTGAGCCGTCCTCGGGTGCGCCGGTGAGCGGCAGGTTGCCGCAGCGGCGCTTGGCGTGGTCGAGGATGACCGCTTGGTACAGCTGCTGCAGATCGCTCATGATGCCCTCATCTCCTGTCTCAGGACAGCCCGAAGAACGGACGGACTTCTGCCAGCGCGGCGAGAAAGGCGTCGCAGTCCTCAGCTGTGGTGAACACCGAGGCGCTGGCCCGGGTGGTGGCGGTCAGGCCGTACCGGCGGTGCAGCGGCTGGGCGCAGTGGTGGCCGACGCGCACCGCGATGCCGCGGCTGTCGAGCACCTGGCCGACGTCGTGGGCGTGGACACCGTCGACATCGAATGACACGGCGGCGATGCTGGCCTCGTCGGCCCGCGGTCCGATGCGCCGGATTCCCGGGATCTGCGCGATGCCGTCGATGAGCCGCTCAGCGATCTGCGCCTCGTGCGCGGCCAGCTCAGCCATCCCGTAGTAGCCGAGGTAGTCGACGGCCGCGTGCAGGCCGACGACCTCTGCGATCGGCTGGGTGCCTGCTTCGAAGCGCTGCGGGGCCGGCATGAACTGGGCTGATTCCATGTCGACGGTGGTGATCATCGAGCCGCCGGTGAGCACCGGCGGCAGTGCATTGAGCAACTCCGAACGGCCGTAGAGGACGCCGATGCCGGTGGGCCCGAGCATCTTGTGCCCGGAGAACGCCGCGAAGTCGACGTCGAGACCGTGCAGGTCAACGGGCACGTGCGGCACCGACTGGCAGGCATCAAGCACCGTGTAGGCGCCGACAGCGCGGGCCCGGTCGACGAGCCGGTCGACCGGGTTGATGGTGCCGAGCACATTCGACACATGCGTGAAGGCCAGCACCTTCGTCGTCTCATCGACGATCGCGTCGAGCTCACTGAGGTCGAGCTGGCCGTCGTCGCTCAGCGGCAGCCAGCGCAGCTGCGCTCCCGTCAGCGCTGCGGCCTGCTGCCAAGGGATGAGGTTGGCGTGGTGCTCCATCTCGGTCACGACGATCGAATCGCCGGGACCGAGGCGGAACCGCTGGGCCTCTGCTCCCCCGAGCCCGGCGGAGGCATGTGCCATGCCGAGGGCGACGACATTGAGCGCCTCAGTGGCGTTCTTCGTCCAGCACACCTCGGACGGGTCCGCGCCGACGAAGGCGGCCACCGCCTCGCGCCCGGCCTCGAACGCATCGGTGGCGTCGACGGCCAGCTGATGCGCACCCCGGTGCACCGCGGCATTGCGCCGCTGGTAGAACTCATCGATCGCGTCGATGACCTGGTGCGGCTTCTGCGCGGTGGCACCGGAGTCGAGATACACCAACCGCCCTCCGCCGACTTCCCGATCGAGGATCGGGAAGTCCTTGCGGATGCGGTCGATATCAGCAGAGCTGAGCACGGCAGTGCGCCTGTCGATCAGGCGTCCTGCAGGGCCAGGCGGTCGTAGCCCTCGTTCTCAAGGCGCTCGGCCAGCTCCGGACCGCCGGACTCGGCGACGCGGCCCTTGTAGAGGACGTGGACGCGGTCCGGGCGGATGTACTGCAGGATGCGGGTGTAGTGGGTGATGAGCATGATGCCAACATCGGTCTTCTCGCGGGCGCGGTTGACGCCTTCGGAGACGATGCGCAGGGCGTCGACGTCGAGGCCGGAGTCGGTCTCGTCGAGGATCGCGAAGCGCGGCTTGAGCATCTCCATCTGGAGGATCTCGTGGCGCTTCTTCTCACCGCCGGAGAAGCCTTCGTTGACGTTGCGGGAGGCGAAGGCCGGGTCGACCCGCAGCTCCTGCATCGCCGTCGAGAGCTCCTTGGTCCAGCTGCGCAGCTTCGGGGCCTCGCCGTCGATGGCCGTCTTGGCCGAGCGCAGGAAATTCGTCACGGTCACGCCGGGGACCTCGACCGGGTACTGCATGGCGAGGAACAGGCCGGCACGGGCGCGCTCGTCCGGGCTCATCTCGGTGATGTCCTCACCGTCGAGGGTGACGGTGCCCGAGGTGATCTCGTACTTCGGGTGGCCGGCCAGGGCGTAGGCCAGAGTCGACTTGCCGGAGCCGTTGGGGCCCATGATGGCGTGGGTCTCCCGGGAGTTGATCTCCAGGTCGACGCCCTTGAGGATCTCCTTGGATTCGGTATCGGTCTGGACGCTGACGTGCAGGTCGCGGATGGAAAGAGTTGCCATTATTCAGTCCTTCGGTGTTGTTCGTTCGGTGAAGATCAGGAAACCGGCGTGGTATCGACGTAGACGACGCCGTCGCGCTCTTCGCACGGATAGACGGCGACCGGTTCGAAGGCCGGCGGGGACAGCGGCTCACCCGTGGTGAGCGAGAACGCCGAGCCGTGCAGCCAGCATTCGATCGAGCAGTTCTCGACTTCTCCATCGGCCAGCGACACCTCGCCGTGGGTGCACAGATCGTCGATCGCATGCACGGTGCCGTCATCGGTGCGGGCGATGCAGATCTCGCGCTCGTCGACGACGACCCGCAGCGCAGAGCCGGCGGGGACGGCGCTTGCCGGGCAGGCTTCGTGCAGGCTCACAGCATGCTCCTGGAGAGCTCTTCTTCGATCTGCTCGTTGAGGACGTCCTCGATCTCCGGCACGCGGATCTGCTGGATGACCTCGTTGAAGAATCCGCGCACCACGAGGCGGCGGGCGACGACCTCGGGGATGCCGCGGCTCATGAGGTAGAACAGGTGCTCCTCATCGAAGCGGCCGGTCGAGGATGCGTGGCCGGCGCCTTCGATCTCACCGGTCTCGATCTCCAGGTTCGGCACCGAGTCCGCACGCGCACCCGCGGTGAGGATGAGGTTGCGGTTGAGCTCATAGGTGTCGATGCCGAGCGCCTCGGGGCGGATGAGCACATCGCCGATCCACACGCTGCGCGCGTCGGTGCCCTGCAGAGCGCCCTTGTACAGGACGTTCGAGGTGGCCTTGGGCGTGTTGTGGTCGATGTAGGTGCGGTGCTCCAGGTGCTGACCGGCATCGGCGAAGTACAGGCCGAGCAGCTCGGCCTCGCCGCCGGGACCGTCATAGCGGACATTGGAGTTCAGGCGCACAATATCGCCGCCGAGCGAGATCGCGATGTGCTTGAACTGCGCGTCCTTGCCGACGAGCGCATCATGCTGGCCGAGGTGGACCGAGCCGTCCTCCCACAGCTGGATGGTGGCGAAGGTGACCTCTGCGCCCGCGCCGACGAGGATCGAGACATGCTCGCTGTAGCGGGCCCGCCCCTCGTGCTCGACGACGATGGTGGCCTTGGCGTTCGTGCCGATGGTGACGAGGACCTGGCCGTGGACGGTCTGGCCGTCGACGCCGTCGGCGTGGATGATGACCGGGGCGTCGAGCTCGGTGCCGGCGGGCACATCGTAGTGGAGCACGCCGGGTGCCTGGTTGGCGGCGATCGCTGCCGGGCGGTCCTCCGGGGTCAGCGCGCCGAGCTGCTGGGCAGCGGCAGCGTCGATGGCCTCGCAGCTGACGCCGGCCGGCAGATCCTGCTGCAGCGCCAGCTTCTCGCCCGTGCCGGCATCCTCCATGAGGTCGGACAGTTTGCGCACCGGAGTGAAGCGCCATTCCTCTTCCCGTCCGGTGACCTGCGGGAAGTCGGCGACTGAGAAGCTGCGGATCCGTTCGCTGCGGGAGGCCGCCGGAACCTGAACCTCGCTCGGGTTCTCAAGAGTCTGGGACATGTAGTTCTCTCTCCTGTGTGAGACGTGGGTGCCTGGATGGGGACGGCGGGGTGATCAGCCGACCGCACCCTCCATCTGCAGCTCGATGAGTCGATTGAGCTCGAGGGCGTACTCCATCGGCAGCTCACGGGCGATCGGCTCGACGAAGCCGCGCACGATCATCGCCATCGCCTCGGTCTCGTCGAGGCCGCGGCTCATGAGGTAGAACAGCTGATCCTCGCTGACCTTGGAGACGGTGGCCTCGTGGCCGAGCGACACATCGTCTTCGCGGATGTCGATGTAGGGGTAGGTGTCCGAACGCGAGATATTGTCGACGAGCAGCGCATCGCACAGCACGGTGTTCGACGATCCCTTGGCCTTCGGATGGATGTGGACGAGGCCGCGGTAGCCGGCACGTCCGCCGTTGCGGGCCACGGACTTCGACACGATCGAGGACTGGGTGTGCGGTGCGGCGTGGACCATCTTCGCGCCGGTGTCCTGGTGCTGGCCGCCGCCGGCGAAGGCGACGGACAGGGTCTCGCCCTTCGCGTGCGGGCCGGTGAGCCAGATGGCCGGGTACTTCATGGTGACCTTCGAGCCGATGTTGCCGTCGACCCATTCCATCGTCGCGCCCTCTTCGGCGATCGCACGCTTCGTCACGAGGTTGTACACATTGTTCGACCAGTTCTGGATCGTCGTGTAGCGCACGCGGGCGTCCTTCTTCGCGATGATCTCGACGACAGCCGAGTGCAGCGAATCGGACTTGTAGATCGGGGCGGTGCAGCCTTCGACGTAGTGCACATAGGAGCCTTCGTCGGCGATGATGAGGGTGCGCTCGAACTGGCCCATGTTCTCGGTGTTGATGCGGAAGTAGGCCTGCAGCGGGATCTCGACATGGACGCCCTTGGGCACGTAGATGAACGATCCGCCGGACCACACTGCGGTGTTGAGCGCGGAGAATTTGTTGTCACCGGCGGGGATGACGGTGCCGAAATACTCTTCGAACAGCTCCGGGTGCTCCTTCAGCGCAGTGTCGGTGTCGAGGAAGATGACACCCTGGCGCTCGAGCTCTTCGTTGATGCGGTGGTAGACGACCTCGGACTCGTACTGTGCGGCCACACCGGCGACGAGGCGCTGCTTCTCCGCTTCCGGGATGCCGAGGCGGTCGTAGGTGTTCTTGATGTCCTCGGGCAGGTCCTCCCAGGACTGCACCTGGCCTTCGGTCGAGCGGACGAAGTACTTGATCTCGTCGAAGTCGATCTCGCTGAGATCGGCACCCCAGTTGGGCATCGGCTTCTTCTCGAACAGGCGCAGAGCCTTGAGCCGGCGGTTGAGCATCCACTCCGGCTCCTCCTTCAGCTCTGAGATTCGGCGCACGACGTCTTCGTTCAGACCGCGCTCGGCGGTCGCGCCTGCATCGGTCTCGTCGTGCCAGCCGTAGGCGTAGTTGCCGATGTCGTGAAGCTCGGGATTGGCTTCAAGAATCGGATTGGTCTCGGTGGTGTCAGTCACCTTGAGCCTCCTTGTGTGCGGTCATTCTGGTCGATCAACGGACGGTTGACGACAGACGTTGGGATATGGGTCGTGCAGACGTGGGCGCCGCCGGCGAGCGTCGACAGCCGGCGCACGTCGACCCCGAGGTAGTCCGAGAACATCTCGAGCTCCTGTTCGCAGAACTCGGGATACTCCTCGGCGACGTTCTGAATCGGGCAGTGACCCTGGCACAGCTGCATCGCCTCCAGCGGCGTGCCAACGGCTACGGGGGTTGCCGAGGCGGCGAAGCCCTCCGCTGAGAGCGCCTGGGCGAGTTCGCGCGAACGGCTGGGAATCGTCTCCGCTGACTGCGCAAGACGCGCACGCAGCCGGGCGCGCAGACCCTCGACGTACTCGGCGGCGAACTCCGCGACGGCCTCGCGACCGTCCTTGCGGGCGAGGAAGTCGAGGACGTCGACGGCGAGGTCGTCGTAGCTGTGACTGATCTCGGCATGGCCTTCGGCGGTCACCACGTACTGGCGTGCCGGGCGGCCGCGGCCGAGCTTCGAGCCTGCCAGATCGCGGACCTCGACGAGGCCGTCTGCAGCCAGGGCGTCGAGGTGCCGGCGGATCGCGGCTGCCGTGAGGTCCATGGACTTCGCCACCGCCGAGGCGCTGACGGGCCCCTGGTCGAGGACAGCGGCCAACACCCGATGCCGGGTCTTGACGTCCTCGTGTGCGCGCGACTTGCGCTGTGGAGCATGCTGAGCAGCCATGTTCTTCACCCCGCTTCCCACCGACGGCACCAATGACACTGCATTACACAACAGTATTGTGAGCTAAATTGTTCCGTGTAAAGAAAGGGCACCCTAAAGTGTCGCGCCCGGGGCACAGCTACGATGGTACGCGTGTCTGCCTCACCTGCCGCTGCGCTTCCGCTGCAGATCGACGGCCTGGCCTTCTCGTATCGTGCCGGCCGGCGTGCCGTCGATGACGTCTCCCTGCATGCCGCTCCCGGCACGGTGCACGCGATCCTCGGCCCCAATGGCGCAGGCAAATCGACGACGATCGCCTGCGCGGTCGGCCTGCACCGCCCGGAGGCCGGCAGCGTGCGCATCTTCGGCCGCGATCCGGTGTCCGAACACACCTTCACCGCCGGGCGCACCGGGGTGATGCTCCAGGACGGCGGGCTGCCGATGGCCGCCCGTCCCCTGGCCGTGCTGCGGCATCTCGCGCGCCTCTATGCTTCCCCGCTCGATGTCACTGCGCTGGCTGAGCGGCTCGGCATCACCTCCTTTGCCGACCGCTCGATCCGCCGCCTCTCCGGCGGTCAGCGGCAGCGTGTCGGACTGGCGGCCGCACTCATCGGCCGGCCGCGGCTGCTGTTTCTCGATGAGCCGACTGCCGGCCTCGACCCGCAGGCCGCGCTCGTCGTCCACGAGGTCATCGCCGAGCAGCGCAGCGCCGGCGCCTGCATCGTCCTCACCACGCACGATATGGACGATGCGCAGCAGCTGGCCGATGAGGTCACCGTCATCGACCACGGCCGGGTCATCGCCGCCGGCACACCCCGCCGGCTCATGAACGGCGGCGGGAACCGGATGCTGCGCATCGTCACCGGCTCACCCCTGCCGGCAGCGGTGCGGGAGAGGCTCGACCGCTTCGGCACGGTCGATGCGCGCGAGGCGGAGACGAGCACGCTCATCCTACGCGGCGATCTGACACCGGCTGATCTTGCCGCGATCACCGCGCTGCTCGCCGAACACGAGATCAGCTGTGAGGAGTTCGCCGTCACCGGCCGGACCCTCAATGACGTCTTCCTCGACCTGACCGGAAGGAGCCTGCGGTGAGCAAAGTCGACCGGACCCCCGCCTCGGGGGCGGCGCCGAGCGCACAGCCGGCCCCCGCCTCGGGCGTGGCCGCAGGAACCGGGGCCGCCCCGGCCGGCTCCCGGGTGCTCGCCCAGACGGGCTTCGAGATCGCCGCGATCCTGCGCAACGGCGAGCAGCTGCTCGTCTCCATCATCCTCCCGGCGATCATCCTCATCGGCTTGGCGACCACCCCGATCCTCTCAGCACTCGGCGCCGATCTGGGCGGCCGGCCGGCCGTCGATGTCGCCACCGCCGGCGTGCTGAGCCTGGCGCTCGGCTCGAGCGCCTTCACCGGGCAGGCGATCGCCACTGCCTTCGACCGCCGTTATGGGGTGCTGCGCCAGCTGGCCACCACTCCCCTGGGCGTACGCGGTCTCATCGCCGGGAAGTTCATCGCCGTCGCCGCCGTCGTCGTCATCCAGTACGCCCTCATCGGCATCCTCGCGTGGATCCTCGGCGCCAGCGGCGGCGTGCACATCCTGAGCCTGGCGCTCACCGCAGGGCTGGGCACCGCGATGTTCCTCGTGTGGGGGCTCGTCATGGCCGGCACGATCCGTGCCGAGGCGACGCTGGCGCTGGCGAATCTGCTGTGGGTGCTCATGGCCGCCGCCGGCGGGCTGCTGCTCGCACCTCCCGGCATGTGGGGTGCGATCGTGTCGTGGCTGCCCTCCGGGGCGCTCGGCGAGGCGATGCGCACGGCGGTGCTCAGCGGCGGCATCGATCCGCTCGCCCTAGCGGTCATGGCCGGCTGGACGCTTATGGGTATTGTCACAGGGGTGCGGTTTTTCTCATTTGATGCCAGATGAGATAATCAGCCTATGACCGCCACAACCCCACCGCCGAGCATCGCGCAGCCCAGCGTGATGAGCCGGCTCATGCCGCACCAGCCCAATCGCTTCACCCGCGCAGTCGCGTGGATCATGCTGCTGGCGCAGTCGGGGATCATCATGACCGGCGGCACAGTGCGGCTCACCGGCTCCGGGCTCGGCTGCCCGACATGGCCGCGCTGCACCGAGGACTCCCTGACGAACACCCCGGCGATGGGCATCCACGGCTACATCGAGTTCGGCAACCGGGTGCTGGCGATCTTCCTCGGCATCTACTGCCTCGTCGCCCTCATCGCAGTGTGGCGGATGCGCCGCACCCGCCCGGATGTGTTCCTGCCGGTCGTCGGGCTCGGCCTGCTCGTCGTCGCCCAGGGCATCGTCGGCGGCATCAGCGTGCGCATGCAGCTGAATCCGTGGATCGTCGCCAGCCACTTCCTGTTCTCCGCCGTCGCCGTCATCATCTCCGCATACATGCTGCGGCGCACCGGTGATGCCGGGAAGCCCATCGCGCCGCTCGGCACGGCCCTGCTGCGCCGGCTGGGTTGGGCGATCGCGGCGCTGACATCGCTCGTCGTGCTCCTCGGTGTGCTCGTCACCGGAGCCGGGCCCCATGCCGGCGATGCGCTCAGCGCCCGCAACGGCTTCGACACCGTCGTCATCTCCCGCATGCATGCGCTGCCGGTCTGGCTGCTCGTGGCGACGACGATCACCGCTCTGCTGCTCGCCCGCCGGCAGGGCCTGGCACAGCCGACCCGCACGCTCAGCGTGCTCCTCATCATCGAGCTCGCCCAGGGCCTCATCGGCTACATCCAGTACTTCACCGGTCTGCCGGAGCTGCTCGTGGCCGCCCATCTGCTCGGCGCCTGCTTCATGCTCGCCGGAGCGACAGTCGTCGTCGACTCCCTCTACCGCCGGCCGGCCCTCGCCGAGGCGGACATGGCCGACGGCCCACAGAGCGAGGGAGCCGAGGTCACAGCTTCTGTTCGAGTGCCTTCCTGAGCACCCGGTCGGCTTCCTTCAGTGAGGCCTCCGTGTGCTGCAGCTGGGTGCCGAAGAGCACCCCGTAGGTGAAGGACGACTGGCCGTCGGCCTCTGCCCGGCGCGCCAGCTGCTGGATCCACTCCCGCGCGACAGCGGCATCGTTGAGCTCACCGTAGTGTTCGGTGACCGCCTCCCACCGCGCTGCGGCCTCTTCGGCTGGGCGTCCGAGCGCCAGGGCCAGCGCCTCGCAGACATAGCGGACGACCTTGGCCTTCTTGCGCACCTCGTGCCGGTGCTCCAGCTGCTCCGCACCCGAGGTGGCCCGCACCTTCCGATGCTCCCGCCGGACCTTCCGGATCGCCTTCTCCAGCAGCTCCGGATACGCCTTGCCGGTGCTCCGGGAGGTGTCCCAGGCCGGATCGAAGGGCGGATCCTGCAGCCATCCGAGGAGGCTGCCGAGCAGCCGCCCATAGCGCTCGGTCGACAGGGTGCGGCGCACATTGGCCACCGATTCGCGGTGGTGGGCGCTCAGCTGATCCGTCATGTGCTCGGCTGCGTGCTCTGTGATCGCCTCATCCGGCAGCTCCGCCAGCAGCCGCGGCAGCCGTTCGAGCTGCACTTCGGCATCGCGGGCATAGCCCAGCCGCGTGGCGTACCACTTGAGCTCGCCGCGCAGCCGTTCGACGGAGCTGGCGTCGAACAGCGGGGCGAAGGTCTTGAGGATGCTGCGCAGCCGGCGCGAGGCCACCCGCGCCTTGTGCACCCCATCCGGGGCGTTGTCGGCGACATCCTGTTCGCGGTGCTGCAGGACGCCGATGTGCTCGGCCATCGCTGCGAGCACAGTCTCGGCCAGCGGCGACTTGCGTGAGAGCCGGCGGGCTGCCGCGAGCTCCGGTGCGGTGCCGAGCGCCTGGGCGAGCTTCGAGGGCGCAGCCGATGGGGAGATGCCGGCGGCTGCGAAGGCACCGGCGATCGCGTCGAGGAGTTCACCACCGGTGCCTGCATTGAGCAGCTCGACTTCGAGCTCGCGCCATTCGGAACGGGCAGCGGTGACGCCCAGCCGGGCGAAGCGGGCGGCAGTCACGGTGTCATCGGAGAGCTCTGCGACCGCCGGGCCGCCGGCTTCGGCAGCGAGCAGGCGGGTGGTGCGCTCCGTCGTGAGCCGGGCGACGGGGATGAGCGGCACGAAGCCGATCTCCTCGCGGATGACGGCGAGCAGCTCACTGGGCACCCGCAGCTCATCGCCGTCGTTGAGTTCGACATGCATCTCCGTGCGGGCGCTGCCGGCCGGCAGCTTGAGATGCCAGCCGGCATCGGCACCTCCGGTGCGCCGGCGCAGGGTGAGCTTCGCCCGCGCGAGCTGGAAGTCCGGAGAATCGAAGTACACCGCATCGAGCAGCATCTCATCGCCGTCCACCTGGTGTGCGACGCCTGTCAGCTCGGGCACCGGCTGGCTGGGGTGGGGGGCGAACTTCAGCTCCTCTTCGGTGGCCACCTGCACCCGGTCGGACGCGGCCGCGGCCTCAGCGACCGCCTCGGGAACGGGGGCGCTGTCCGGTGCTGCAGAGGGATTCGGGTCACCGTGGGGATCAGCGTGCACGTCGCTCACAGACACTCCTGTGCTCATCTCAGGGCGCCGCAGAATGGCGCTTGCGGTTATTCTCGTCAAGTATATCGAGACCCCTGACGCACCAGCGGGCGCAGGCGGGCGGAGACGACTGCAGCCCGGCACCGGGCCGGGCTGCAGAGAACGGCTGGCCGCAGCTCAGCCGAAGAACGGGTTGAAGAACGGGTCGACCGCCACCGCGAGGAACAGCACCGACAGGTAGGTGATCGATCCGTGGAAGACCTTCATGGCACGCAGCTGGGTGCCGCTGAAGCCCTTCTTGGCGCGGGAGACGAGCCGGTAGCACTGGTACATGAACCAGCCGCCCGAGAGCACCGCGACGGTGATGTAGATAGGGCCCATCGGCGCAACCGGGATGAGCGCGAGGCTTGCTGCGACCATCGCCCAGCCGTACCAGATGATCTGCTTGCCGACGCTCGTCGGCGGGACCTTCGACGGCAGCATCGGCACGCCGGCGGCGTCGTAGTCGGCCTTGTACTTGATGGCCAGCGGCCAGTGGTGCGGCGGCGTCCAGAAGAACACGACGAGGAAGAGGATGAACGGCTCCCAGCTGAGCGAACCGGTGACAGCCGACCAGCCGATGAGCACCGGCATGCAGCCGGCAGCACCGCCCCAGACGATGTTCTGGGTGGTGTGGCGCTTGAGCATGATCGTGTAGAACACGGCGTAGAGGAGGATCGCGGTGGCGGTGAGACCGGCGGCGACCCAGTTGGTGAAGCCGCCCATCCAGAAGATCGATCCGATGCCGAGCGCGAAGGCGAAGACGAGGGCCTCGCGCGCGCTGACCTCACCGGTGACGAGCGGACGGTTCTCCGTCCGGTGCATCTTCGCGTCGATATCGCGGTCGAGGTAGCAGTTGAAGACATTCGCCGAGGCGGCGGCAGCCGAACCGCCGATGAGCGTCGTGAGCACGAGCCACAGGCTCGGCATCCCCTGCGCGGCGAGGAACATCACCGGAGCGGTCGTCACCAGCAGCAGTTCGATGATCCGCGGCTTCGTCAGGGCGACGAAGGCCATGAACCGGCTGCGGGGCTTCGAACCGCGCGTCATCTCGTCGGCGATCCGCTGCAGCGGCTTCTCCTCGGAAAGGGCGGCACGGTTCTGGTCAGCAGTCACGCTCAGGTCACTTCCTCAGTCCATCAGGGGCACGGCCGGGCTGCGGCGTCTCCGCCGACACGCGGCCAACTGCCCTTATTCTACTCGTCGTCGAGTTAAATTCCACTTCCGTCCCCACGCCCGTGTCCCCGTGGGAACCATGCCCGCCCACCCGACTCTCACCGCGCCCGAGGCGGGGGCCGGCTGGGGCGTGCGGGCCGCCTCGGCGGCGGCGACCCGGCGGCCTGTGCCGGTCGTCGCACAGCCCGTCACGAACGCCTGCCGGCACAGTTCCCCACAGCTGTGCCGGACGGGTAGAGTCAGAGGTGGACAACCGTTGATGAGAAGGATTGATTCAGCCACATGAGCTCCCTCCCCTGGTCCGCCGCTGACCGCACCGCTGTCGACACCGCCCGCCTGCTTGCCGCCGACGCCGTGCAGAAGGCCGGCAACGGTCATCCGGGCACCGCGATGAGCCTGGCCCCAGTCGCCTACTACCTCTATCAGCATGCGATGGTCCACGACCCTGCGGATCCGCAGTGGATCGGCCGGGACCGCTTCGTCCTCTCTGCGGGACATTCGAGCCTCACCCAGTACATCCAGCTCTACTTCAGCGGCTACGGCCTGGAGCTCGACGACCTCAAGGCGCTGCGGCAGTGGGGTTCGCTCACCCCCGGCCACCCGGAGGTCGGCCACACCGACGGCGTGGAGATCACCACCGGCCCGCTCGGCTCGGGTCTGGCCTCCGCTGTCGGCATGGCGATGGCTGCACGCCGGGAGCGCGGGCTCTTCGATCCGGAGACCGCAGCCGGAAAGTCCGTCTTCGACCACCGCATCTTCGTCATCGCCGGTGACGGCGACCTGCAGGAAGGCGTGTCCTCGGAGGCCTCTTCGCTGGCCGGCACCCAGAACCTCGGCAATCTCATCGTCATCTGGGACGACAACCGGATCTCCATCGAAGACGACACCTCGATCGCCTTCACCGAGGACGTCGAGGCCCGCTATGCGGCCTACGGCTGGCACGTCCAGCACGTCGACTTCCTCGGCGACGGCGAGTACCGCGAGGACATCGACGCCCTGCATGCTGCCGTCGAAGCCGCCAAGGCCGATCCGCGCCCGTCCTTCATCCGCCTGTCGACGATCATCGCCTGGCCCACCCCGACCGCACAGGGCACTGGGGCCTCCCATGGTGCCGCGCTCGGCGCCGAGGAGATCGCCGAGACGAAGAAGCTCCTCGGCTTCGACCCGGAGGTCGACTTCGCCGTCGCTGACGACACCCTCGCCCACGTCCGGCAGGTCCGCGACCGGGCAGCCGCGGTGCGCAGCGACTGGGATGCCCGCTACCAGCAGTGGCGCGCCGCCGAACCCGAACGCGCCGCACTGCTCGACCGCCTGCAGGCCGCTGCGCTGCCTGACGGCCTGGCGGAGCTGTTCCCGGTCTTCGAGGCCGACGGCAAGGGCGTGGCCACGCGTGCCGCCTCGGGCACCGTCCTCAATGCGATCGCCGGTGCGATGCCGGAGTTGTGGGGCGGCTCCTCGGACCTGGCTGGCTCGAACAACACCCTCATCAAGGATGATGTGTCCTTCCTGCCGCCGGAGCGCAGCTCGGCGATGTTCGCCGGCGAGCTCTACGGCCGCAATCTGCACTTCGGTGTGCGCGAGTTCGCCGCGGCGCTCATCTGCAACGGCATCGCCCTGCACGGACCGACCCGCCCGTACAACGGCACCTTCCTCGTGTTCTCCGACTACCAGCGCCCGGCCGTCCGCCTGGCAGCCCTCCAGCAGCTGCCGACGGTCTTCGTGTGGACCCACGATTCGATCGGCCTCGGCGAGGACGGCCCGACCCACCAGCCGGTCGAGCACCTGTCCTCGCTGCGCGCGATCCCCGGCCTCGACGTCGTCCGGCCGGCCGATGCCAATGAGACTGCCGAGGCGTGGAAGCAGATCCTCACCCGCACCGATGGGCCCTCCGGTCTCGTCCTCACCCGCCAGGCCGTCCCGGTGCTCGATCGCAGCGAACTGGCCCCCGCCTCGGGAACGGCGCGCGGCGGCTACATCCTCAAGGACTGCACCGGCACCCCGGACGTCATCCTCATGGCCTCCGGCTCCGAGGTGGAGGTCGCGCTGGCAGCCGCCGCGACCCTGCGGGAGCAGGGCCGGGCAGTGCGCGTCGTGTCGATGCCGTGCTTCGAATGGTTCGCCGCCCAGGACGAGGACTACCGCACCTCGGTGCTGCCGGATGCGGTGGCCGCCCGCGTGAGCGTCGAGGCCGGCATCGCCCAGAGCTGGCACCAGTTCCTCGGCACTCACGGACGTGCCGTCTCGCTGGAGCACTTCGGCGCCTCGGCGGACTACAAGCGCCTGTACCAGGAGTTCGGCATCACCGCCGAGGCCGTGGTCGCAGCAGCAGAAGAGAGCATCTCCGCAGTGGAAGGACGATGATGACCGATCGACTCGCTCAGCTCAGCCGCGCCGGAGTCTCCGTCTGGCTCGACGACCTGTCCCGCTCCCGCATCACCTCCGGCTCCCTCGGCAGGCTCATCGTCGACAGGAGCGTTGTGGGTGTGACGACGAATCCGACGATCTTCGCAGCGGCGTTGGCCGACGGCGAAGCCTATGACGCCCAGGTCCGCGAGCTCGCGGCAGCCGGCACCCGCGTCGACGCTGCGATCGACGCCCTCACCTGCCACGATGTGGCACAGGCGGCCGATATCCTCGCGCCGATCTACCGCTCCTCCGGCGGCGTCGACGGGCGCGTGTCGATCGAGGTGCCCCCGCATCTGGCGCATGACACCGAAGGCACCGTCGAATGCGCCCGCAAGCTGTGGGAGATGATCGACCGGCCGAACGTCCTCATCAAGATCCCCGCGACCGAGGAGGGGATGCTCGCCATCGCCCGCACCCTCGGCGAGGGCATCAGCGTCAACGTCACCCTGATCTTCGCGCTCGACCGGTACCGCAAGGTCGTCGAGGCGTTCATCAGCGGTCTGGAGCGGGCTCGCGAGGCCGGCCGGGACATCTCCCGGATCCATTCGGTCGCCTCGATCTTCGTCTCCCGCGTCGACACCGAGATCGACAAGCGCCTCGACGCGATCGGCACGGAGAAGGCGCTGAGCCTCAAGGGTCAGGCCGGCATCGCGAACTGCCGGCTCGCTTTCGAGATCGCCTCCCAGCTGTACGACAGTGAGCGCTGGGACGTCCTCGCAGCCGCAGGTGCGCACCGGCAGCGTCCCCTGTGGGCCTCGACCGGCACGAAGAACCCGGACTACCCCGACACCCTCTATGTCAGCGAGCTCGTCACCGACGGCGTCGTGAATACGATGCCGGAGAAGACGCTGGAGGCCTTCGCCGATCACGGCGAGCTGCACGGCGACACCGTGGCCGGCCGCCATGTCGCTGCCGATGAGCTGTTCGACCAGCTGGCCGTCTTGGGCATCGACTACGCCGAGGTGATGGACGTCCTCGAGCGCGACGGCCTGGAGAAGTTCGATGCCAGCTGGGCTGAACTTGTTGAAACCGTCACCCGCCAGCTCGAAGGAGCGACGTCATGACCCTCTCACTCGGCTACCCATCCCCTGCAGAGTTCGACGACGAGGTCCGCGATCTCGTCACCGCCCGCGCCGCCTCGCGGATCACCTCCGGTGACCACACCCTGTGGGGTGAGGCCGCTGAGGAGGAGGCCGCCAAGCGCCTCGGCTGGGTGCGGCTTCCGGACACGTCCGTGGAGCTGCTCGACGACATCGCCCGGCTGCGCGAGGAGCTCGTGGCCGAAGGCATCGACCATGTGACCCTGTGCGGTATGGGCGGATCTTCGCTCGCCCCCGAGGTCATCTGCGCCACCGCTGGCGTGTTCCTCGAAGTCGTCGATACGACCGATCCGAGCCAGATCGCCGAGGCGATCGGCACCGACCTGGAGCGCAGCGTCGTCGTCGTGGCCTCGAAGTCCGGTTCGACGATCGAGACCGAGTCGCAGCGCCGCGCCTTCGTCGAGGCCTTCGAGGCCGCCGGCATACCGGCCGCTTCCCGGATGGTCGTGGTGACGGACCCGGGATCGCCGCTGGGCCAGCTGGCTGAGCGTGAGGGCTACCGCAGGGTCTTCTACGCCGATCCCACCGTCGGCGGCCGGTTCTCCGCCCTCAGCGCCTTCGGGCTCGTTCCCGCCGGCCTGGCCGGTGCCGATATCGCCGGGCTGCTCGCTGAGGCCCGCGAGATCGCTCCACAGCTGGCAGAGGATTCTGCAGACAACCCGGCGCTCCGCCTCGGCGCGTTCCTGGGTGTGGCCCATGCCCGCGACACCGACAAGCTCGTCATCGCCGACACCACCTCTCCGATCGTCGGGCTGGGCGCCTGGCTGGAGCAGCTGCTGGCCGAATCGACCGGCAAGGACGGCGAGGGCATCCTCCCGGTCGTCGTCGAAGGCCCGCAGGCTCCCGGCTTCGCTGACGCCCGCGCCGATGCGCTGCTCATGTACGTCGGCGAGATCGACGGTGAGGCTGCTCCCCCATCAGGGTTCGCCTGCGCTGTCGACTATCCGCTCGGTGCGCAGTTCCTGCTGTGGGAGTACGTCACCGCGATCACCGGCTTCAGCATCGGCATCAACCCCTTCGATCAGCCCGATGTGGAAGCGGCCAAGGCCAGCGCCCGCGCCCTGCTCGCTCAGGACTCCGCCGCAGAGGCTGAGGAGCCGCTCTTCACCGACGGAGCGGTCGAGGTCTACGGCTCCCCGCACCTGCTCGAAGGTGTCGACAGCGTCGAAGGCGCGCTGCGCGCACTCGCCGCGACGGCCGACGAGTACGGGTACCTCGCGATCCAGGCGTTCCTCGACCGGCTCAGCGATCGCCGTGCCGAGCTCATCCGCCAGGCGGCAGCGCTGCGCACCGGCCTGCAGACGACGCTCGGCTGGGGTCCGCGCTATCTGCACTCGACCGGCCAGTATCACAAGGGCGGCCGTCCCAATGGCGTGTTCCTGCAGATCACCGGCAGCACCCGGGCTGATGTGCTGATCCCCGATGAGAGCTACAGCTTCGGTCAGCTGCAGGCTGCGCAGGCCGCCGGAGATGCCGATGTGCTCACCGACCGCGGCCGACCTGTCGTGCGGATGCACCTGCGCGACCGGGCCGAGGGCATCTCCGAGATCCTCGCAGCCTTCGGATTCGACGACGCCTGATGAGCGGCTGAGGCTGCAGAGCATGCGCATGCTCTGCAGCCTCAGCCGCTGGGTGCTGCGGACAGTAGCGATACAGAGAAGCAGGTGGGGCCGGCGAGTGATCGCTGGCCCCACCTGCTGTCATTCAGCTGTGCTCAGCCCTGGAAGCGGACCATGAGCCCCAGCAGCACGATGGACGCCACCCAGACGATCGCGACCAGCGTGGTGAAGCGGTTGAGGTTGCGCTCGGCAACACCCGAGGACCCGAGATTGGAGCTCATGCCGCCACCGAACATGTCCGACATACCGCCGCCCTTGCCCTTGTGCAGGAGGATGAGCAGGGTGAGGAAGATGCTGGTGAGCACGAGGATGCTCGTCAGTGTCCACGTGAGGATCGAATCCACAGTTGTCTGCCTTTGCGTACGTTGAGGTAATGATGCTGAGTGAGAGTCTACTTCGATGACGCCGCACGACACAACGAGGCGAACCCCTCGGGGTCGAGACTCGCACCGCCGACCAGCGCGCCGTCGACATCGTCATGTGCGACGATCTCTGCGACGTTCTCAGCTTTGACGCTGCCGCCGTAGAGCAGCCGCACTCCCGCGGCGAACTCCGGGCTGAAGAGCTCCCCGAGGCGGGCGCGGATCGCCGTGCACATCTCGGCTGCGTCCGCAGCGGTCGCCGTCTCCCCGGTGCCGATCGCCCAGACGGGCTCATAGGCGATAACGAGCTCGGAGAGCTCATCTGCGGTCCGCCCGTCGAGCGCCCGCTCGACCTGGCCGAGGGTGAAGGCGACATGCTCGCCGGCCTGCCGGGTCTCCAGCGATTCGCCGACGCACAGGATCGGGGCGAGCTCATGCCGCAGCGCGGCCTGCAGCTTGGCGCTCACGACCTCATCGGTCTCCGCATGGTGTGCCCGGCGTTCGCTGTGGCCAACGATGACGTAGCTGCAGCGCAGCCGATTGAGGAAGGCGCCGGAGACCTCGCCGGTGTAGGCGCCGTCATCATGTGCTGACAGGTCCTGGGCACCGTAGGCGATCGGCAGCTTGTCGCCCTGGACGAGGGTCTGCACGGAGCGGATGTCGGTGAAGGGCGGCAGCACCGCCACTTCCGTCTGCTCCGGATCGACCCGGTTGTCCTTGAGCGACCAGGCCAGCTTCTGCACCGTGGAGATCGCCTGCAGGTGATCGAGGTTCATCTTCCAGTTCCCCGCCAGCAGCAGGGTGCGAGTCGTCGTCATCGTTCCTCTTTCAGTCGGCGAGTGCGTCCAGGCCCGGAAGGGTCTTCCCCTCAAGATACTCGAGGCTGGCGCCGCCGCCGGTGGAGATGTGGCCGAACTGCTCGTCGGCGAAGCCGAGGCTGCGCACCGCGGCAGCCGAGTCGCCGCCGCCGACGACGGTCAGCCGGCCGTCGGCCTGGCCGCCGTGGTCATCGGTCAGCGCTGCTGCCACCGCGCGGGTGCCGGCAGCGAAGGCCCGGAACTCGAAGACGCCCATCGGGCCGTTCCAGAACACGGTCTTGGCTGCGGCGATCCGCTCAGCATAGGCCTGCGCCGTCGCCGGGCCGATGTCGAGGCCGACACCGTCTGCGCCGGCGGGAGTCGATTCGAGGGCGTCGCTGCTGACCGTCCAGTGCTCGGCATCGGCGGCGAAAGAGGCGGCCATGACGATATCGGTCGGCAGCAGGATCTCGACGCCGCGCTCCTCAGCGGTGGCGAGGTAGCCCTTGACGGTGTCGATCTGATCCTCTTCGAGCAGGCTGGAGCCGATCGCGTGGCCCTGGGCCTTGAGGAAGGTGAAGAGCATGCCGCCGCCGATGACGAGGGTGTCGGCACGTTCGAGCAGGCTGGCGATGACGCCGAGCTTGTCGGAGACCTTCGAGCCGCCGAGCACGACAACATAGGGGCGGGCCGGGTCGTGGAGCAGCCGGTCGCAGACCTCGACTTCGGCTGCGACGAGGCCGCCGGCCATATGCGGCAGACGCTGGGCGATGTCGTAGACGCTCGCCTGCTTGCGGTGCACAACACCGAAGCCGTCGGAGACATAGACATCGGCGAGAGCGGCGAGCTCATCGGCGAAGGCACCGCGCTCGGCATCGTCCTTGGAGGTCTCGCCCGGGTTGAAGCGCAGGTTCTCCAGCAGCAGGATCTCGCCGTCAGCCAGGGCGGCGGCCTTGGCCTTGGCATCCTCGCCGACGGTGTCGGCTGCGAATTGGACGTCGCGGCCGACCGCCTCGGACAGGGCGGCGACGACAGGCTTGAGGGAGTACTTCTCCTCCGGGACGCCCTTCGGCCGGCCGAGGTGCGCCATGACGATGACCTTGGCCCCGGCCTCGGCGAGGCTGCGCAGCGTCGGTGCGGAGGCGACGATGCGGCCGGTGTCGGTGATCGTGGTGCCGTCCATCGGAACGTTGAGGTCGCTGCGCACGAGCACTCGCTTGCCGGCGAGCTCTGCCGGATGCTCCAGTTTCTTCACTGTCGTACCTTCCTGTGAGGGTGCCGCGCCCGGCAGGCGCGTGTGCCTGCCGGGGAAAGACGGGATGCGGTTGCTGATCAGAGGGACGAGCCGACGAATTCGACCATGTCGAACAGGCGCTGCGAGTAGCCCCATTCGTTGTCGTACCAGGAGACGACCTTGACCTGGTTGCCGACGATCCGGGTGAGCTGGGCATCGAAGATCGAGGAGTACTCGCTCATGACGATGTCCGAGGAGACGATCGGGTCCTCGGTGTAGCCGAGGATGCCCTCGAGCTCGCCTTCCGAGGCCTTCTTCACCGCGGCGTTGATCTCCTCGACGGTGACCTGCTGCTGAGGCGTGAAAGTCAGGTCGACGAGCGAGCCGGTCGGCACCGGGACGCGGACAGCGAAGCCGTCGAGGCGGCCCTTGAGCTGCGGCAGCACCTCGGCGACGGCCTTGGCCGCACCGGTGGTGGTCGGCACGATGTTGATCGCGGCGGCACGCGCGCGGCGCAGATCCTTGTGGGCGGCGTCGACGATGTTCTGGTCGCCGGTGTAGGCGTGCACCGTCGTCATGAGGCCGGCTTCGATGCCGAAGGCATCGTCGAGGACCATCGCCAGCGGGGCCAGGCAGTTCGTCGTGCACGAGGCGTTCGAGATGACGTGCTGGGTCTCCGGATCATAGGTGCTGTCGTTGACGCCCATAACGAAGGAGCCGTCGATGCCCTTGCCCGGCGCGGAGAGCACGACCTTCTTGGCACCGGATTCCAGGTGCACGCCGGCGGCTTCGCGGGTGCGGAACTTGCCAGTGGCTTCGACGACGACATCGACGCCGAGGCCGGCCCAGTCGATGTTGTGCGGATCCTTCTCCTCCGAGGCGTGGATCCGGGTGCCGTCGACGGTGAGCGATTCATCATCGTGGTCGATGGTGCCGGGGAATCGGCGCCACACCGAGTCGTAGCGGAGCAGGTGTGCGAGGTGTTCGTTGTCGGTCAGGTCATTGATCGCGACGATCTCCACGTCGGTGTCGACTTCAAATGCCTGACGCAGGAACGAGCGGCCGATGCGGCCGAAGCCGTTGATGCCTACGCGAATGGACATTCCGATTCCTCCTGAGATTCAGCGGGTAGATGAGGGTCGGCTGGGATTGCACTCTTCATCCTAGTCACGCTGGGGCCGGCTCTGCAGGCTCAGCGGGGCGTGCATATGAAGCTCCGGTGAACTGTGTCAGGCATCCTCGAGCATGTCCGGGGTCAGGCTCGCTTCGGTGTCGGGGATCCCGAGCTCATCGGCCTTCTTGTCCGCGGTTGCGAGCAGCCGCCGGATCCGCCCGGCGATGGCATCCTTCGTCATCGGCGGATCGGCGTGCTGGCCGAGCTCCTCCAGGGAGGCCTGCTTGTGCTTGAGGCGCAGCTCACCGGCGTATTTGAGGTGGTCGGGGATCTCCTCGCCGAGGATCTCGAAGGCTCGTTCGACGCGCGCTCCCGAGGCGACGGCTGCGCGGGCAGAGCGGCGCAGATTGGCATCGTCGAAGTTCGCCAGCCGGTTGGCGGTGGCGCGCACTTCCCGGCGCATCCGCCTCTCCTCCCAGACGAGCCGGGTCGGCTCGGCGCCCATATTCGTCAGCAGATCGCCGATCGCCTCCCCGTCGCGGATGACGACGCGGTCGACGCCGCGCACCTCGCGGGCCTTGGCGGCGATGCCGAGGCGGCGGGCGGAGCCGACGAGGGCAAGCGCCGCCTCGGGACCGGGGCAGGTGATCTCCAGTGCCGAGGAGCGGCCGGGCTCGGTCAGCGAGCCATGGGCGAGGAACGCGCCGCGCCACGCGGCCTGCGCATCGGCCAAGGAGCCGTTGACGATGACCGAGGGCAGGCCCCGGACCGGCCGGAGCCGGCCGTCGATGAGCCCGGTCTGGCGGGCCAGTGCGGCCCCGTCGTTGGCGACGCGCACGAGGTAGCGGCTGCTGCGGTGGATGCCGGAGGCGCCGATGACGACGACATCAGCGGAGTGGCCGAACAGCGACTTGATCTCGGCGCGCAGCCGGCGGGCGACGATGTTCGTGTCGACCTCGGCCTCGATGACGATGGTCCCGGCGACGATGTGCAGGGCGTTGGTGAACCGCAGGATCGTCGACACCTCGGCCTTGCGGGCGGAGATCCGGGTGACGCTCACGCGTGCGAGCTCATCCTTGACCTGAGCTGTCAGTGCCATTGCATCGTGTCCTTTCCCTTGTCCACCGGCGCTCACCACTGCTCGTCGACATTGATGCCGGCGTCGAGCAGCACATCACGGTAGCAGGCGGCGAGTTTGAGGCTGTCGTGCTGGCTCTCCTTGCGTCCGCGCAGCGGCCGGGTCCACAGCTGGGAGCCGAAGAGGCGCTGGGCTTTGGCTTCGAGCTCTGGTTCGCTCGCAGCTGCGTCCTCATCGACGAGAACGTAGTCGAAGCGCAGCCGCGGAGCATGCGAGTGCAGCGATTCGAGGTGGTCGCAGAGGCTGAGGTTGCGGGTCTCGGCGCGGGCTCCCGGCAGGTTGAGGGTGAGGGTGCGCAGCGCATTCGAGGTGAAGATCGCCTCGGCGAGGTCTGGGACGAGCAGGTGCGGCATGACCGAGGTGTACCAGGAGCCGGGCCCGAGGTTGAGGATCTCGGCGGCCTGCACCGCCTCAATCGTCTCGGCACGGGCCGGCGGGTTGTGCGGGACGAGACGGACTTCGCGCAGGTGCCCGCCGGTGGCGGCGAGGGCAGACTGCCCGTGCACCACCTCGGGAGCGGTCCCGGGTGCGAACTCGACATCGCCTTCGATGCGCAGCGGCAGCGAGGACATCGGCAGCACGCGGCCGTGGGCGCGCAGCAGGCGCGCCATCCAGTCGAGGCCTTCGACGTGGTCGCCGAGCAGCTGCCACAGCGCGGAGATGAGCAGATTGCCGACCGAGTGGTCGTGCAGCGGGCCATCGGATGTGAAGCGGCTCTGGATGACATCGCGCCAGACGCGGCCCCATTCGCCGTCATCGCACAGCGCGGCCAGGGCCATGCGCAGATCGCCCGGCGGCAGACCGCCGAGCTCCTGCCGCAGCCGGCCGGAGGAGCCGCCGTCATCGGCGACGGTGACGACGGCGGTGAGGTTCTCCGTCAGCAGGCGGAAGGCACGCAGCGCGGCATAGAGGCCGTGGCCGCCGCCGAAGGACACGACTTCCGGTCCGCCGCTGCTGCGGCTGGCGCGCGCGGACATGTACAGCGGCAGCTCTTCGGTGCCCGGCGCACGCACGCTCGTCGTGTAGCGGTGCTGGACGGGCGGTGTGAAGGCCGGCGACTGGTGCGGGTACGGCTGCTCTGGGTGCTGGGACATTATTCGCGCCCCAGATCCCTGTGCCGGACGGTGACGGAGGTATCGGGGCGTTCGGCCAGCCGGCGGCCGAGCATCTCGCTCATGACGACCGAGCGGTGCTTGCCGCCAGTGCAGCCGATCGCGACCGTCATATGTGAGCGGTTCTCCCGCTTGTAGCCTTCGATGACGACGTCGAGGGCGCCGAGGTAGCGGTCGAGGAAGGTGAGGGCAGCGTCCTGGCCGAGGACGAAGTCGCGCACCGGCTCTTCGGTGCCGTTGTGGCGGCGCAGCTCCGGAATCCAGTAGGGATTGGGCAGGAAGCGCACATCAGCCATATGGTCGGCGTCGACCGGGGCGCCGTACTTGAAGCCGAAGCTCTGCACGGTCAGGCGCAGCCGGTGGTCGTTGCAGCCGCCGAGCAGGGAGTGCACGCGGGCGCGCAGCTGGTGGACGTTGAAGTCGCTCGTGTCGATGAGGATGTCGGACTGATCGCGCAGCGGCGCCAGGGCCCTGCGCTCCTCGCTGATGCCGCCGGTGAGCGTGCCTTCGCCCTGCAGCGGGTGCGGACGGCGGACCGATTCGAAGCGGCGGACAAGCGCCTCATCGGAGGCGTCGAGGAACAGGACCTTGATGTTGAGTCCCTGCGCCCGGTAGGCCGTCAGCGTCTGCTTGAGCTCGGAGAACATCTGTCGGGTGCGCACATCGGTGACGACGGCGACCTTCGGCAGGGAGCCGTCGGCGCGTGCGACGAGGTCGACGAGCGGCGGGATCATCTGCAGCGGGAGGTTGTCGACGACGTACCAGTCCATGTCCTCCAGGGCATTGGCCGCGGTCGAACGGCCGGCACCGGACATGCCGGTCAGCAGCAGGACTTCGACATCGTCGGCGGCGGCGTCGACAGCTGGCGGAGCGGGCGTCTCAGTCATCGGCGGTCTCTTTCGCAGCGGTCTCGTGTGGTTCAACAGTATCGGATCCTCCGGCCGGTGTATCGGTTGCCGGCTCCGAATGCAGCGCCTGTGCGATCTTCTCCGCCAGTGCCGGTCCGATGCCCGGGGCTGCCTGCAGCTCTTCGGGATCGGCGGCGCGGATCCGCTTGACGGAGCCGAAGTGCTTGAGCAGCGCCTTCTGCTTGGCCGCGCCGAGACCCGGGATGCCGTCGAGCGCTGACTTCCGCTGCGCTTTGGTGCGCTTCTGCTGGTGGTAGCGGATGGCGAAGCGGTGGGCTTCATCGCGGATGCGCTGCAGCATGAACAGGCCTTCGGATCCGCGCGGCAGGATGACGGGGAATTCGTCTCCGGGCACCCACACCTCTTCGAGCCGTTTGGCCAGCCCGACGACGGAGATGTCGGTGATGCCGAGATCGTGGAGTGCCTGCAGAGCGGCATTCACCTGGGGCAGAGCGCCGTCGACGACGAGCAGGCTGGGCCGGTAGCCGAAGCGCTCATCCGGTTCATCCTCGCTCAGGCTCTCCAGATAGCGGGAGAACCGCCGGGAGACGACGTCGTACATTGCCGAGGTGTCATCGCGGGCGGCATCGCCGGTGATGGAGAAGCGGCGGTAGTCGCGCTTCTTCGCCAAGCCGTCTTCGAACACGACGAGCGAGCCGACGACGTTCTCGCCGGACATATGGGAGTTGTCGATGCATTCGATGCGCAGCGGCGGTTCTGCCAGATCGAGGGCCTGCTGGATCTCGGTAAGGGCCTCGCTGCGGGTGGTGAGGTCCGAGGCGCGCTGCATCTTGTGCCGCATGAGCGCCTGTTCGGCGTTCTTGTGCACGGTGTCGAGCGCGGCCTTCTTCTCGCCGCGCTGCGGCACGCGCACCTCGACCTTCGCCCCGCGGCGTTCCGACAGCCATGCGGTGACGAGGTCGACGTCGCTGGGCAGCGTGTCGACGAGGATCTCGCGTGGGATGGCGTCAGCGTCGATATCGCTGTACGCCTGCCGCAGATAGTCGAGGGTGAGCTCTTCGGGCGTGAGGTCCTGGAGGCGTTCGATGATCCACCCGCGCTGACCGCGGATGCGGCCGCCGCGCACATGGAAGACCTGCACGGAGGCTTCGAGCTCTTCGACGACCATGGAGAAGATGTCGACGTCGACGTTCTGCGACAGCACCACGGCGCTCTTGTCGAGCACCTTCTCCAGCGCCTGGATCTCGTCGCGCAGTTCGGCTGCCCGCTCATAGTCGAGGTTCTGGGCGGCTGCAGCCATCTCCCGCTGGCGGCTGGAGATGAACTGTCCGGTGTTGCCGCGCATGAAGTCTGCGACATTGCGGGCGAGCTGCTTGTGCTCCTCCGGGCTCACCCGGCCGACGCAGGGCGCGGCGCACTTGTCGATGTAGCCGAGCAGGCAGGGACGGTCCGACTGGCGGGCGCGCCGGAACACACCGTTCGTGCAGGTGCGCACCGGCCACGCTTTGAGCAGCAGGTCGAGGGTCTCCTTGATCGCCCACACCTGGGTGAAGGGACCGAAGTACGTCACCCCCTTCTTGCGCTTGCCGCGGGTGACGAAGGCGCGCGGATACTCGTCCTGCAGGGTGATCGCAAGATAGGGGTAGGACTTGTCGTCGCGGAACATGACGTTGAACCGGGGGCGGAACTCCCGGATCCACGTCCATTCGAGCTGCAGTGCCTCGACTTCGTTGTTGACGACAGTCCAGTCGACGGATGCAGCGGTGTGGACCATCATGAAGGTCCGCTGCATGAGCCCGGCCGGATTCCCGAAGTACGAGTTGAGGCGGGCGCGCAGATTCTTCGCCTTGCCGACGTAGATGACGCGCCGGTCGGCGTCGCGGAAGCGGTAGACGCCGGGCTGCGTCGGGATCTCGCCGGTGGCTGGACGATACTGACTGGGATCCACGGTCACGTCCGGTCGGCGAGCATCTCAGCGAGGAACTGTCCGGTGTAGGACGATTCCACCGCTGCCACCTCCTCGGGCGTGCCTTCGGCGATGACGGTGCCGCCGCCGCGGCCGCCTTCGGGACCCATGTCGACGATGTAGTCGGCAGCGCTGATGACGTCGAGGTTGTGTTCGATGACGATGACCGTATTGCCCTTGTCGACGAGCCCCTGCAGCACCCGCAGCAGCTTGCTGATGTCCTCGAAGTGCAGGCCCGTGGTCGGCTCATCGAGGACATAGACGGTGCGGCCGCGGGAGCGCTTCTGCAGCTCGGCTGCCAGCTTCACACGCTGTGCCTCACCGCCGGAGAGCGTCGTCGCCGGCTGCCCGAGGCGCACATAGCCCAGACCCACTTCGACGAGGGTGCGCAGATGCCGGGCGATGGCCGGAACAGCGGAGAAGAAGTCGGCGGCCTCTTCGATCGGCATATCGAGCACATCGGCGATGCTCTTGCCTTTGAACTTCGCCTCCAGGGTCTCGCGGTTGTAGCGGGCGCCCTGGCAGACCTCGCAGGGCACGTAGACATCGGGCAGGAAGTTCATCTCGATGCGGATCGTGCCGTCGCCGTGGCAGTTCTCGCAGCGGCCGCCCTTGACGTTGAAGGAGAAGCGGCCTGGCTGATAGCCGCGGATGCGGGCCACCTCGGTCTCGGCGAAAAGCTTGCGCACATGGTCGAACACGCCGGTGTAGGTGGCCGGGTTCGAGCGCGGGGTGCGGCCGATCGGCGACTGATCGACGTGGATGATCTTGTCGAGGTCTTCGTGTCCGGTGATCCGCTTGTGGCGGCCGGGCACCCGGTTGGCGCCGTTGAGGTCGTTGGCCAGCTGGGTGTAGAAGATGTCGTTGACGAGGGTCGACTTGCCGGATCCGGACACACCGGTCACGGCGGTGAAGACGCCCAGCGGCAGGGACACGGTGATGTCCTTGAGGTTGTTTTCCCGCGCGTGGTGGACGGTCACCATCCTCTTCCGGTCGACCGGCCGGCGCTCGGCGGGGATCTCGATGCTGCGCTCCCCGCTGAGATAGGCGCCGGTGATGGAGCGCTCGGCGCTCGTGAGCTGGCCGACCGGGCCGGAGTAGACGACCTCTCCCCCGTGCTCGCCGGCTCCGGGGCCGATGTCGACGATCCAGTCGGCTGCTTCGATCGTCTCCTCATCGTGTTCGACGACGATGAGGGTGTTGCCCAGATCGCGCAGTTTGAGCAGCGTCTCGATGAGCCGGCGGTTGTCCCGCTGGTGCAGGCCGATCGAGGGCTCGTCGAGCACATAGAGGACGCCGACGAGCCCGGAGCCGATCTGGGTGGCCAGGCGGATCCGCTGCGCTTCACCGCCGGAGAGCGTGCCGGCGGTGCGGTCGAGGCTGAGGTATTCGAGGCCGACATCGAGCAGGAAGCCGAGCCGAGCCCGGATCTCCTTCATCACCTGCGCGGCGATCGCGGCATCCCGGCCGCTGAGCTCGAGCCCGGAGAGGAAGTCCGCAGCCTGGTCGAGCGCCATGCGGGAGACATCGGCGATCGACTTGTCGGCGATCTTGACATGCAGCGCCTCCGGCTTGAGCCGGGTGCCGTCACAGGCCGCGCACGGAACGTGCCGCATATACGACTCATAGCGTTCGCGGGCATGATCCGATTCGGTCTCGCCGTGCTTGCGCAGAATGTACTGGAAGACCCCTTCGAAGCCGGTCGAGTAGGTGCGTTCGCGGCCGAACCGGTTCCGGTAGCGGACGTGGACCTGATAGTCCTTGCCCTCCAGGATCGCCTTCCGGTGGCTCTTCTTCAGCTCCTTCCACGGGGTGAGCAGATCGAAGCCGAGCTCATCGCCGAGTCCCTTGAGCAGCCGGTTGAAGTACTTCGCAGTCGTCTTGCCCTTCGACCACGGGGCGATCGCGCCATCGGCCAGGGACAGGTCCTCATCGGGCACGACGAGGGTCTCATCGACCTGCAGCCTGGTGCCGATGCCATCGCACACCGGGCAGGCGCCGAAGGGTGAGTTGAAGGAGAAGGTCCGCGGCTCGATCTCATCGACGGTGAGCGGATGGTCGTTCGGGCACGACATGTGCTCGGAGAAGGTCCGCGTCGTGCCCTCATCGACGAGTTCGACATCGAGGCGCCCACCTGCGGTGGCGAGAGCCGTCTCAACCGAATCGGTCACGCGCTGGCGGATGCCGTCCTTGGCGATGAGCCGATCGACGACGACGGAGATGTCGTGCTTGTACTGCTTCTCCAGCTTGGGCGGATGCGTCAGCTGCACCTGCTCCCCGTCGACGACGGCACGGGAGAAGCCCTTGGTCTGCAGGTCGGCGAACAGATCGGCGAACTCGCCCTTGCGGCCGCGCACGATCGGCGCCAGCACGATGAACTTCGTCCGCTCCGGCAGCGCCATCAGCTGATCGACGATATTCTGCGGGGTCTGCCGAGTGATCGGCTCGCCGCACTCGGGACAGTACGGGGTGCCGATCCGGGCCCACAGCAGGCGCAGGAAGTCGTACACCTCGGTGATGGTGCCGACGGTCGACCGCGGGTTCTTCGACGTCGACTTCTGGTCGATCGACACCGCCGGAGACAGACCCGCGATGAAGTCGACATCGGGCTTGTCCATCTGGCCGAGGAACATCCGCGCATAGGAGGACAGCGATTCGACGTAGCGCCGCTGTCCCTCCGCGAAGATCGTGTCGAAGGCCAGCGACGACTTCCCGGACCCGGACAGTCCGGTGAACACCACCATCGAATCGCGCGGAATCGCGATCTCGACGTTTTTG
This sequence comes from Brevibacterium otitidis, assembly GCF_042429315.1. NCBI lineage: Bacteria > Bacillati > Actinomycetota > Actinomycetes > Micrococcales > Brevibacteriaceae > Brevibacterium > Brevibacterium otitidis. The sequence goes on from NZ_JBHMAU010000066.1 coordinate 29,852, forward strand.
AGATTGTGCGCCCGAGCGCCCTTGACCCACAGCGTGTCGAGGTGCGAGACGCCGCGTTGGGCCGGTGATTGCGCGGTCATATCAGTCACGGTATGTACTTTAGTTCCCTTCGCAGACATCGGTGCTCTCAGCGCATCGGGCCGACGTCGAGGATCTCGACGACGACCTCTCCGGCGCTGTCGCTGGCGGCGACGTCGACGCGGGCGCTGATCGCCCAGTCGCGGTCGCCGTCGGGGTCGGCGAGGATCTGCCGCACGGTCCAGTGCTCCTCGCCTTCGGTGATCTGCACATACGCCGAGCTGCGGGCGTCAGCATCGATGCGCAGATCCCCGTATTCCTCATAGAAGTCTTCGATCGCGTCCTCCCAGGCCCGCGCGTCCCAGCCGGAGTCGCCGTCGAGCTCGCCCAGATGCTCATAGGCGGCGCGTTCGGCCAGCAGCACGCGGTGGAACATCGTGTTCCGGATGAGTGCAGTGAAACGCTTCCGATCGCTGCTGAGCGTCTGCGCGGTCTCCGGCAGCAGCGCGGGCTCATCATCCTCCCCGCCGCTCGTGTCGCGCAGCGCCTCCCACTCCTCGACGAGGCTGGAGTCGACGCGCGCAATGAGCTCGCCGAGCCAGTCGATGATCTCCTGCAGCCGCTCATCGACCGCATCGGCCGGCACATTCTGCACGAGCGCCCGGTAGACATCCATGAGATAGCGCAGCAGCCCGCCTTCGACCCGGGCGAGCCGGTAGTAGGCGACGAACTGGGAGAAGTTCATCGCCTGGTCGATCATATCGGCGACGATCGCCTTGGGTTCGAGACCCACCTCGCGCACCCACGGCGAGGTCTCGGCGTAGGCGTCGAAGGCGGTCTCGAGGATCTCCGCATTCGGCTGCGGGTATGTCAGCTCGTCGAGGATCGCCATCCGCTCGGTGTAGTCGACGCCGTCAGCCTTGAGGGTGGCGAGCTCCTCCTGCTTGATCCGGTCGAGCTGGCCCTTGAGGATCGCGAAGTGCACCGGCGTCGTCGCTTCGATGATTGAGAGCACATTGAGCGCCCAATCCTCACCGTCGCGGTCGAAGAGGTCGAGCGCGGCCAGCGCGAACGGCGAGAGCGGCTGGTTGAGGGCGAAGTGCGGGCCGAGGTCGCGCTGCAGCACGTAGCGGACCTCATCCTCCCCAGCCGGGCCCGAGGCGGGGGTCACCTCCCGGCGGATGACCTCCGAGCGCAGCAGGGCCCGGCCGATCTTGAGCGCCTTGAGGTAAAGCTCAATCTTCGCCGCTTCGGTCTCGTGGGTCGCGTCGATGAACCGGCGGATGGTGTGCACACCGCTGCCGGGCCGCGAGAGCAGATTGAGGATGGTCGCGTGATTCAGCTGCATGCGGGAGCGCAGCTCCTCCGGCTGCCCGGTCGTCAGCTGTTCGAAGGTCTCCTGAGACCAGCCGACGAAACCGGCCGGGGGCTGCTGCTTGCGGACCTTGCGGCGCTTCTTCGGATCGTCACCGGCTTTGGCGAGGGCCTTCTGGTTCTCGATGACATGTTCGGGAGCCTGCGCGACGACATAGCCGACGGAGTCGAAGCCGGCGCGCCCGGCACGTCCGGCGATCTGCTGGAACTCGCGCACGCTCAGCCGTCGCATCCGCCGGCCGTCGAACTTCGCCAGCCCGGTCAGCAGCACCGTGCGGATCGGCACGTTGATGCCGACGCCGAGGGTGTCGGTGCCGGAGATGATGCGCAGCAGGCCGGCACCGGCGAGCTGTTCCACCAGCCGCCGGTAGCGCGGCAACATCCCGGCATGGTGGACGCCGATGCCGTGGCTGAGCAGACGTCTGAGGATCTGGCCGAAGCCCTTGGCGAAGCGGAAGCCCTTGATCTCCGCGGCGATCGCCTCGCGCTCCTCGCGCGTGCACAGATTCGCGCTCACAATGCTGCTGGCCAGCGTGACGGCCTGCGCCTGCGCGAAGGACACGATGTAGACCGGCGCTCGGTCCTTCGTCATCAGCTGGCGCAGCGTCTCATGCAGCGGCTCTTCGGAGTAGCTGTACTCCAGCGGCACCGGCCGCGTCGCCGAGGTGACGAGGGACACCTCGCGTCCGGTGAGCTCGGTGAGGTCGGCGCTGATATGGGACATATCGCCGAGCGTCGCAGACATGAAGACGAACTGGGCCTGCGGCATCTCCAGCAGCGGCACCTGCCAGGCCCAGCCGCGCTGCGGGTCGCCGAAATAGTGGAACTCGTCCATGACGACGAGCCCGACATCGAGTGCCGAGCCTTCGCGCAGCGCCTGGTTGGCGAGGATCTCTGCCGTCGCGCAGATGATCGGGGCATCGGAGTTGACCGCTGAGTCGCCGGTGATCATGCCGACGTTCTCGGCACCGAGTGCCGCAGTGAGGTCGAAGAACTTCTCGCTCACCAGCGCTTTGATGGGCGCGGTGTAGTAGGCGCGGCAGCCGGTGCTGAGCGCAGAGTAGAGGGCTGCGAGGGCGACCATCGACTTGCCGGAGCCGGTCGGGGTGGCGACGATCGTGTGATCGCCGGCCAGCACGGAGAGGATCGCCTCCTCCTGCGCCTCATAGAGTTCGATGCCCTGCTCGCCGACGTAGTCGGTGAAGGCTGAGAACAGAGTGTCCGGATCGGCGTAGTCACTCGGAATCTCAGGCAGCGTGGGCACGCATGTCTCCTTCGGCGATGACGGGAACGGTCTACCGTACACTCTAACCAGTGAACACCGCGCGGCTATTCCCGTGCGGCCGGCCCTCACGATCAAGGAGCCCTGATGGCAGTCTTCGCAGTTCAGTACACCTACACCGCCGATGTCGAAACGCGCATGCAGGCCCGGCCGCAGCACCGCACGTGGCTCTCGCGGCTGCACGACGAGAACGTCATCCTCGCCGCCGGCCCCTTCGATGAGGAGCGCCCCGGTGCGCTGCTCGTCGTGAACACCGATGAGCAGGCGAACGTCGAAGACATCCTCACCCAGGATCCCTATGCCGGCGCCGGGGTCATCGAGACCGTCGAGATCCGTGAGTGGACGCCGGTCTTCGGGCCGTGGGCGCAAAGCTGAGCGCAGTGACATGAGGCAGTGGGGCCAGCCGGTGCATCCGGCTGGCCCCACTGTTCTGTGCCCGTGGTCCGCTCAGTCCCGGCCGGGGTCGTCGGTGGCTGCTGACTCTGTGCCTTCTGACTCTGTGCCTTCTGAATCCGCAGCTTCGTCGTCCGGCGACACGCCGTCCGCCTCCTCCGGCAGGGCGACGGGTGCGCCGTCGACGCCCAGGCTCGGGCTGGCGCTGCGTTCGGCCGCCGCCGAGGTGCCCGGCAGCGTCGGTTCGGCTGCGACGGCATCCGAGAGCGTTGGCGTGCCCGAGGTGCCGGCCTCCTCGTGAGCGGAGCGCACCTCGTCGTAGGCGTGGGCGGCGTCGACGTACTCGACCGAGCCGTCCTTGTGACGGACCGTGTGCTCGACCGGGCCGAGTGGCACACGGGACGGGAAGCGGCGCATGTGGATGAGTGAGGCGATCGTCGCGATGAGCATCGCCGCACAGATGACGATGAGCGAGGTCCACGTGTTGATGTCCGGCACGGCGGGCAGGAAGGTCTCGTGGGCGGCGTGCATGATGAGCTTGACGCCGATGAACGCGAGGATCGCGGCGATGCCGTACTTGAGGTAGATGAGGCGGTCCATGAGGCCGCCGAGCAGGAAGTACAGCTGGCGCAGGCCCATGAGGGCGAAGATGTTCGCGGTGAAGACGATGAACGGGCTGCGGGTGATGCCGAAGATCGCCGGGATCGAGTCGAGTGCGAACATCACATCGGTCGTGCCGATCGCGAGGAACACGAGCATCATCGGGGTGTAGAACCTCTTCCCGTCGATGCGCGTGGTGAGCTTGTTGCCGTTGTACTCCTCGGTGATGTTGATGCGCTTGCGCAGCAGCTTGATGAGCTTGTTGTCCTCGGCTTCATCATCATCGCCGCCGAAGGCCTGGTTCCAGGCGGTCCACAGCAGGAACGCGCCGAAGAGGAAGAAGACGCCGATGAACAGCTCGATGATGAAGGCGCCGGCGAGGATGAAGGCGCCGCGGCAGATGAGCGCGATGATGATGCCGACCATCAGCACTTCCTGTTGGTACTTCGCCGGGACCTTGAAGCGGGTCATGATGATGACGAAGACGAACAGGTTGTCGATGCTGAGGCTGTATTCGGTGAGCCAGCCAGCGAGGAACTGGGCGCCGTGTTCGGAGTCGCCCATGAGGAACATGATCGCGGCGAACACGAGTGCGAGGGCGACGTAGAAGCCGACCCACAGGCTCGCCTCCTTCATGGAGGGCACGTGGGGGCGTTTGAGGACGATGAGGAGGTCCGCCAGCAGGATGAGGCTGAGGCCCGCCAGGGAGGCGATCTCAAACCACAAGGGCAGCGCAGAGGTCATAGCAGCCTTTCTTCACAGCGTTGAAAGTCTCTCCCGCAGGCTGCGTGCGTGTACCTGCTCCCGTGTCCGGACCGCATGGGCGGACGTGATGACGAACAAGGGATGACTGGGATACTCCCCTTCCAGACCCCTAAGTGTACATCCCTCAGGCGTGGCCCTCTTTCTGCATCGTCCGCAGCTCCTGCTTGAGTTCGCCGAGCTCATCGCGCAGGCGGGCGGCGAGTTCGAACTGCAGTTCGGCTGCCGCGGCATGCATCTGCTCGGTCATCGTGGCGATGAGCTCGGTGAGGTCTGCGGCCGGCGGGCGCAGGTTCGTGCCCTCGCTGGCGGCGGCCGCTGCCCGCTGCTCATCGGTGATGGTGGCGTTGTAGCCGCGGCGGCCCTTGCCGTAGTCGAACTGGGTGAGCAGCTCGCGGGTGTCCTCGTCTTCGCGCTGCAGCCGTTCGGTGATGTCGGCGATCTTCTTCACCAGCGGGGTCGGGTCGATGCCGTGCTCTTCATTGTAGGCGATCTGGATCTCGCGGCGGCGATTGGTCTCGTCGATCGCATAGCGCATCGACGGGGTGATCGAGTCGGCGTACATGTGGACTTCGCCGTTGACATTGCGAGCCGCGCGCCCGATCGTCTGGATGAGAGAGGTGCCCGAGCGCAGGAAGCCCTCCTTGTCGGCATCGAGGATCGCCACGAGCGACACCTCGGGCAGGTCGAGGCCCTCACGCAGCAGGTTGATGCCGACGAGGACGTCGAACTCGCCGCTGCGCAGCTCGCTCAGCAGTTCGACGCGGCGCAGCGTGTCCACGTCGGAATGCAGGTACTGAACCCGCACCTCGTGCTCGAGCAGATAGTCGGTGAGGTCTTCGGCCATCTTCTTCGTCAGCGTCGTCACGAGCGTGCGCTCATTGCGGTCGACGCGGTCGCGGATCTCGCCGAGCAGATCGTCGATCTGGCCCTTCGTCGGTTTGACCTCGACCTTCGGGTCGACGAGGCCGGTCGGGCGGATGATCTGCTCGACGACGCCGTTGGCGCGTTCGAGCTCGAACGGTCCTGGGGTGGCGGACAGATACACGGTCTGGCCGACCCGGTCGAGGAACTCGGTGAACTTCAGCGGCCGGTTGTCGAGGGCGCTCGGCAGCCGGAAGCCGTGTTCGACGAGGGTGCGCTTGCGCGACATATCGCCTTCGTACATGCCGCCGATCTGCGGGACGGTGACATGGCTCTCGTCGATGACGAGCAGGTAGTCCTCGGGGAAGTAGTCGAGCAGGCAGTTCGGCGTTGATCCGGGTGCACGCCCGTCGATGTGCCGGGAGTAGTTCTCGATTCCCGAGGTGAAACCCATCGACTGCATCATCTCGAGGTCGTAGGTGGTGCGCATCTTCAGGCGTTGGGCTTCGAGCAGCTTGTTCTGGCTCTCGAGCTCGTGCAGCCGCTCCTGCAGCTCGTCTTCGATATCGGATATCGCCCGGCCCATCCGGTCCTCACCGGCGACGTAGTGGCTGGCGGGGAAGATGTGCAGGACCTCTTCTTCACGGATGATCTCACCGGTGAGCGGGTGGAGGGTGTAGAGCGCTTCGATCTCATCGCCGAAGAACTCGATGCGCAGTGCGAGCTCTTCGTACTGCGGGATGATTTCGACGGTGTCGCCGCGGACCCGGAAGGTGCCGCGGGTGAAGGCGACATCGTTGCGGGTGTACTGCATCTCGACGAAGCGTTTGAGCAGGGCATCGCGGTCGTGCTGCTCGCCGACGGCCACGGAGACCATGCCCTCGACGTACTCCTCCGGGGTGCCGAGGCCGTAAATGCAGGAGACGGTGGAGACGACAACGACATCACGGCGGGTGAGCAGCGCGTTCGTCGCCGAGTGGCGGAGGCGTTCGACCTCGTCGTTGATGGAGGAGTCCTTCTCGATGAAGGTGTCCGTCTGCGGGACGTAGGCCTCCGGCTGGTAGTAGTCGTAGTAGGAGACGAAGTACTCGACCGCATTGTGCGGCAGCAGCTGCCGGAACTCATTCGCCAGCTGAGCGGCGAGCGTCTTGTTCGGAGCCATCACCAGGGTGGGCCGCTGCACCTTCTCGATGAGCCACGCCGTCGTCGCCGATTTGCCGGTGCCGGTGGCGCCGAGCAGCACGACATCGCGCTCGCCTGCAGCCAGGCGCTCGGAGATCTCTCGGATCGCCGTCGGCTGATCACCGGAAGGCGAGTACTCGCTCACGACCTCGAACGGGGCCACGGAGCGCACCACCTCGGGCCGGTGGCCGATCTTGGGCACAGGCCGCTGCGGGGCGTCCTGCGGTGTGGTGTCTGCCGGGTTGAGGGCCTCACTCGATGCCATGGGACCACTGTACGCCGGGGCTGCAGGCGGGCCAACAGACTGTAGGGTGGAACACGTCAGCGCGGATGAGCGCCGCTTGCGGTCGTCCCAGAATGCTGGCGACGACTACGACGGCTCAGCGCGAATGAAAGGACCCTGCTATGGCCGAGATCGTTTCGAAAGCACACACCACCTGGCGCGGAGACCTCGCCGAGGGTTCCGGCACGGTCGGCCTCGATTCCTCGCAGGCTGCCACCCTCGATCTGAGCTGGGCTTCGCGCGCCGCCCAGCACACGAGCGGCGTCACCAATCCGGAGGAGCTCATCGGCGCGGCCCATTCGGCCTGCTTCTCGATGGCGCTGGCGAATGCGCTGACCGAGAACGGCACCCCGCCGGAGGACATCACCACCGGCGCTGATGTCACCTTCTCCCCTGACAAGGGCATCACCGACATCCACCTCGTCGTCGTCGGCCGCGTGCCGGAGCTGTCGCATGGGGACTTCGAGCGGATCGCGCAGAAGGCCAAGAAGGACTGCCCGGTGTCGAAGGCGCTCAAGGGTGTGAACATCCACCTCAACGCCTCGCTCGGCTGAGCCGGAGTAGCCCCTTCAGCTCGACTCTGAGCGACGGAACTCGTCACGCAGCGGCGTGAAGAACGGTTCCTTCGCTTCGGCGTACCGGCTGGTCGAACGGTCATCGATATGCTGTTCGGCCAGCCGCTTCTTCGTGCCCTCATAGTCGGCGCGCAGGGCGGCATCGGTGCGCAGCCGTTTCGCGAAGTGCGCAGCGAACCGCGCTGACAGGCTGCCGCGGGTGCGCACGTGCACATTCACCGGCTGGCCGGGATCGGCGTTGCGGTGGAAGCGCTTCGCGACGCGCCCGGCGTCGTCCCAATCGTCGAAGGCGTCCACATGGTGCTGTGGGTAGCCGGCAGCCGTCAGGGCCTCAGCTGCGGCATCCCAGTCTGCATCTGAGCGGGTGAGGACCTGGAGGTCGATGATGTCCTTGGCCAGCAGGCCCGGCACGCTCGTCGAGCCGATGTGCTCCACCTCGGCATCGGTCAGGCCCGCCTCGGTCAGCGCGCGCGCGATGCGGCTGCTCAGCCGCTGCGCCGTCTGCCCGTGCTGCTCCCCTGCCGTGACCAGCTGGACGCCGGAGCTCTCAGCTGTCCGGCCGGCGGCGAGATTGTCGGCGAAGGGCTGGATCCGCTTCTCGAACACCGTGGTGAACGCGTCCTGTGCCGCTTCCGGTGTGCCGGAGTTGTCGATGACGACATCGCAGGCGGCGTGACGCTCGACATCGCTGGCCTGCGCACTGATGCGCTTCTGCGCATCGGCTGGGTCCATCCCGCGGGAGTCGACAAGCCGCTTGAGCCGGATCTCGGCGGGAGTGTCGACGAGGACTGCGAGGTGGTACAGGCGCGTCATATCGTTCTCCACGAGCAGCGGCACATCGTGGACGACGATCGGCGCCTCGGCGTGGCGGGCGTAGTGCGCGCGGGTGCGTTCGGCGATCGCCGGGTGCATGATCGCATTGAGCGCTGCCGTCGACTGCGGATCGGAGAAGGCCACCACTGCCAGTCCCCCGCGGTTGAGAGTGCCATCGGGGTGAAGGATCTGCTCACCGAACTCCTCGACGAGCGCAGCGAGAGCCGGTTCTCCGGGTGCGACGATCTCGCGGGCGATCTCATCGGCGTCGATGACGGGAATGCCGCGGAGACGGAACTGTTCGGCGATGGTCGATTTGCCGGCGCCGATGCCGCCGGTGAGTCCGATTCTCAGCATGGCCCTCACTCTACTCTCATCGGTCACGGCGACCGGCGCCTCGGCTGCGGCCGCAGTCAGTCAGTGCGCAGGTCGATGAGGAAGACACCGTCGATGTCCTGCGGCTGCGTGTCAGCGCCGTCGGCGACGAAGGAGGCGATCTCCTCCGCGCCGAGCGGCAGGTAGCTGACGTCCCGGCCGATGACAAGGAAGTCGACGCCCTCAGCGCGCAGCTGTGCGACGGTGTCTGCGGCGCTGCGCTGCCGCTCGGCCGGCTCGCTCGGCAGCGGCTGGCGCAGCACCTCATCGAGTGCATCGCGTTCGGAGTTGAAGAGCATCGGGCTGGTCTCGGACGAGCCGATGAAATAGCCGCCGGTCTCCCGGTAGTGCATCCCGGTGACGGCCTGCCAGACGAGGGCGACGGCAGCGTCCTGCTCAGCCCAGGCGACCGGCCGCGGCATCGTCTTGACGACACTGCCGGTGGGGATGTGCGCGGCATAGGAGCTGGTGTAGAACGCGGGAACCGGCACGGGCCGGGCGGCCACCGGGCCCGAGCTCACAGCGATGAGGATGACAGCTGCGGTGACGCCGGCCATCCCGCGGAGGAACGAACCGGGCGCCAGCGAACGTCCGGCGGCATAGACGCCGACGGCCAGCAGCACCGCGGCAGCGAGCGTCGGGTAGATCGACAGGCGCATCGGCAGCACATTGCCGAGCACCGGCAGCGATTCGATGAGCCGGTAGGGGCCGATGGCCAGCACCTGCCGGCCGGCGAAGAACCACGGCGAGCCGAGCGACAGCAGCCACATGGCGAGCCCGCTGAGCGCAGTGATCCGCACGAGCGCGCCGAGGCGCCGGCTGCGCCACAGCAGCACCGCGACGAGGACGGCGAAGGCGAGCCAGAAGAAGCCGAGGTAGGCGCCGATCTCTGCCGGATCGATGCCCTGCACGCGCGGCAGCGGGTCACCGTCCGGGCGGCCGAGGAAGGTGAACTGGCCGGGGACGACCATCTCAAGCAGATCGTTGTTCCACACGCCGTGGGGTCGGATCGTGTGCTGGGGTGCGCCTGGGCCGGTGGCCATCGTGAGGATGAGCGGCAGGCCGATGAGCACCGCCACCGCGACGGCGAGGCCACCGGCGGCGGCGAAGCGGCGGATGCCGGCGCGGATCTGCTGCCGGTCGAGGCGCGGCCACAGGACGGCGCCTGCGATGAGGCAGAAGATGATCCCGGCGACAGCGAGTCCGGCGGTGAGCTCAGAGCTGACGTAGAGCTGCCAGCCGACGAGGCAGCCGAGTCCCGCGCCGATCCGCAGGGCCGCGCGCAGGCTCACCGCCCGGGCGATGCGCACGAGGCCATAGGCCACCAGCGGTGGGGTGACGGCGACGGCGAGGTTGAGGTGGCCGGCCGACTGTGCGATGACGTAGGTGGAGAAGCCGTAGGCGAAGCCGCCGAGGAACGCCGGGCCGCGGGTGGTGAACTGCCGGATGAGCACCGCAGCCGCGACCGCGGAGGTCGGCGCGGCGAGCATGATCGCCAGGTTGTAGGCGACGACGGGACCGCACAACCAGGTGATGGGCACCAGCGGCAGGGCGATGCCGATGACCGAGGTGTTCCAGGCGCCGTTGACCCCGTCGGGGTGATTCATCAGCTGGGTGAGCAGCAGGTTCTTCTCCCCTGAACCGTGTCCGAGCCAGCTGGCGGAGACATCGGCGGCGTGGGCGAACCACCAGATGAACAGGGATGTGTCGTCGTTGTGGGCGAAGACGGACCCGCCCAGATCGGTGAGCAGCTGCCAGTAGATGATGCACGACCAGGCTAGGACGCACAGCACGAAGGCGCCCCACTGCTTGAGCGGGGCGGTCAGCTGTCGGGTGCGCAGCGCCTCGGGCACGGAGAGCAGACGCCAACGAGGGCGCCCGAACCGTGGTTCGGGCACCCTCGTATCAGGCTGCGTATCGGTCAGTTGCCTGCCAGCTTCTCGCGCAGAGCGGCGAGAGCCTCATCGCTGGCGAGCGTACCGGAGTCGGCCGGCTCGTCGGAGCTGTAGGAAGCCTGCGACGGGGTGTCGGCGGCTTCGGAGGCTCCGGCCTCGGCGTCGGCAGCGATCGCCTTGGCGACCTGCTTCTTGTGCTCTTCCCAGCGAGCCTGGGCGGCAGCGTACTCCTGCTCCCATGCCTCGCGCTGAGCTTCGTAGCCTTCCATCCACTCCTGGGTCTCCGGATCGAAGCCCTCGGGGTACTTGTAGTTGCCGTCCTCGTCGTACTCCTGGACCATGCCGTAGAGGGCCGGGTCGAGGAACTCGGTGGCCTCGGGGTCGACGCCCTCATTGGCCTGCTTGAGCGACAGCGAGATGCGGCGGCGCTCCAGGTCGATGTCGATGACCTTGACGTAGATGGTCTCGTCGACGGAGACGACCTGCTCCGGCAGATCGATGTGGCGCACGGCCAGCTCCGAGATGTGGACGAGGCCCTCGATGCCGTCCTCGACGCGCACGAAAGCACCGAACGGCACGAGCTTGGTGACCTTGCCCGGCACGATCTGTCCGATGACGTGGGTGCGGGCGAAGTGCTGCCACGGGTCTTCCTGGGTGGCCTTGAGCGACAGGGAGACGCGCTCGCGGTCCATGTCGACGTCGAGCACCTCGACGGTGACCTCGTCACCGACGGCGACGACCTCGCTCGGGTGGTCGATGTGCTTCCAGGACAGCTCGGAGACGTGGACGAGTCCGTCGACACCGCCGAGATCGACGAAGGCGCCGAAGTTGACGATCGAGGACACGACGCCCGGACGGACCTGGCCCTTCTGCAGGGTCTGCAGGAAGTCGTGGCGGACCGCCGACTGGGTCTCTTCGAGCCAGGCGCGGCGGGAGAGGACCACGTTGTTGCGGTTCTTGTCCAGTTCGATGATCTTGGCCTCAACCTGCTGGCCGATGTACGGCGAGAGGTCCCGGACGCGGCGCATCTCGACGAGCGAGGCCGGCAGGAAGCCGCGCAGTCCGATGTCGACGATGAGACCGCCCTTGACGACCTCGATGACGGTGCCGGTGACGACGCCTTCGTCTTCCTTGATCTTCTCGACGTCACCCCAAGCGCGCTCGTACTGGGCGCGCTTCTTCGACAGCATCAGGCGTCCGTCCTTGTCCTCCTTCGTGAGGACCAGGGCTTCGATCTCATCTCCGACCTCGACCACCTCAGCAGGGTCGACATCGTGCTTGATCGACAGTTCGCGCGAAAGGATGACGCCTTCCGTCTTGTATCCGATGTCGACCAGAACTTCGTCGCGGTCGACCTTGACGATCGTGCCTTCAACGATGTCTCCGTCGTTGAAGTACTTGATGGTCTCGTCGACTGCCGCGAGGAAATCGTCTGCAGATCCGATGTCGTTGACTGCGATCTGCTCGTTGGTCGCCGTTCCCGGCGTAGTGGTGGTCATAAAGGTTGAGGCTCCGTAATGGACTTTTCACCGGCGCGGACGCCGGTGGCTAGATGGACTGATGGACTTGTGGCATGCACCGCCGCGGTGAATGTGTCACCATGAGTGAATCGGGAATGCCCAGGATTTCCGACGGTGTCTGTTCTCATGACGGGAACCGCACCCACACGCGTCGCGCATACGGTAACCAATGCTAGCATCTTCGGTGCGCCCGGCGCACACGCGCGAGCAGAGTTTACTTTTCACAGCACTGGAGCGTTCCCATGACGGACAGCGAGTACTTCCCGGAAACCATCAGCGGCGGCTACCTCGCCATCGACGAAGAGGCGTCAGTGCGGGCGAATCGCAGCTACTGGGACCATTCTGCCGAGGAGTATCTTGCCGAGCACGGGAGCTTCCTCGGGGCCGCGGAGTTCGTCTGGTGTCCAGAGGGAATTCACGAATCTGACATCCAGCTGCTCGGTGATGTGACCCGGCAGCAGGTGCTGGAGGTCGGCTGCGGTGCCGGGCAGTGCTCCCGCTGGCTGGCGGAGCAGGGGGCGATCACCACCGGCGTCGATCTGTCCTCGGGCATGCTCGAGCAGGCCTCCCGGCTGCAGAAGGAGCACCCGCTCTCCGACACCGCTGTGCGGCCGACCTTCCTGCAGGCCGATGCCCGGCAGCTGCCGTTCGCCTCCAACAGCTTCGACATCGCCTTCTCCTCCTATGGCGCCCTCCCCTTCGTCAAGGACGCCGAGGTGGTCCTCGCCGAGGTGGCCCGCGTGCTGCGTCCCGGCGGCCGCTGGGTCTTCTCGGTCACGCATCCGGTGCGCTGGATGTTCCCCGATGTGCCCGGCGAGTCCGGACTGGCGGTCGAATACTCCTATTTCGACCGCACGCCCTATGTCGAGATCGACAGCTCCGGCGAACCCGTCTACGCCGAGCATCACCGCACCTTCGGCGACTGGATCTCCCTGCTCGTCGCCGCCGGCTTCGAGCTCACCGGCGTGACCGAGCCCGAATGGCCTGAGCACAATGAGACCGCCTGGGGCGGCTGGTCGCCGCTGCGCGGCTCCCTCATGCCGGGCACCGCGATCTTCTCCACCCGCCTGCCGGCTGCAGCTCAGTGAAGCCGGATCAGCGAGCAGGCCTCATCAGCAGGGCCTGCACCGGTTCAGTGGGCGGCGTCCTGCCAGGAGCGGCCGATGCCGATGTTGACACTGAGCGGTACCGACAGCTCTGCCGCACCGCCCATCGTCGTGCGCAGCACCTCGCAGACGGCCTCACGTTCGCCGTCGGCGAGTTCGACGATGATCTCATCGTGGACCTGCAGCAGCATCCGGCTGCGCACATCCGCCTCGGCGAGGGCGGTGCTGAGGTTGAGCATCGCGATCTTCATGATGTCGGCAGCTGAGCCCTGGATCGGAGCGTTGAGGGCTGCACGCTCAGCCATCTCGCGGATCTGCCGGTTGGAGCTGCCGAGTTCGGGCAGATAGCGGCGCCGGCCGTACATCGTCTCGGTGAAGCCGCGGCCGCGGGCCTCCTCGACGATCTGATCGAGGTACTCCTTGACCGCGCCGAAGCGCTCGAAGTAGCCGTCCATGAGGCCGCGGGCCTCCTCGACGGAGATCCGCAGCTGGCGGGACAGGCCGTAGGCGGAGAGCCCGTAGACGAGGCCGTAGGACATCGCCTTGACCTTCGCACGCATCTCCGGGGTCACCTCGTCGACGCCGACGCCGAACACCTTGGAGCCGACATAGGAGTGCAGGTCCTCACCGGCGTTGAAGGCGGCGATGAGGCTCTCATCACCGGACAGGTGGGCCATGATCCGCATCTCGATCTGCGAATAGTCCGCGGAGACGAGATCCGTGTAACCGGCATCAGCAGCGGAGACGAAGACGTGGCGGATGCGCCGGCCGGCTTCGGTGCGGACCGGGATGTTCTGCAGGTTCGGGTCGGTCGAGGACAGCCGCCCGGTCGCCGCGATCGTCTGCTGGTAGACGGTGTGGATGCGGCCGTCAGCGGCGACCATCCGCTCCAGGCCGGCGACCGTCTGCTTGAGCTTCGTGACATCGCGGTGGGCGAGCAGATGCTCGAGGAAGGGATGCTCGCTCTTGACGTAGAGGTCGGCCAGCGCCTCGGCATTGGTGGTGTAGCCGGTGCGGGTCTTGCGGGTCTTGGGCAGCTCCAGCTCCTCGAACAGCACCACCTGCAGCTGCTTGGGTGAGTTGAGGTTGACCTCGTGACCGATCTCCTCATAGGCCTGCTGGGCGCACATCTCAGCCTGCTGCGTGAATTCCGCGATGAGGGCCGAGAGCTCGGTGCGGTCGACGGCGATGCCGGTGTGCTCCATATCGGCGAGCACCTGCACAAGCGGCACTTCGATCTCATCGAGCACCCCGGTCATCCCGGCCTTCTCGATCTGCGCGGCGAGCACCGGCGCCAGATGCAGGATCGCCGCGGCCGCCTGTCCGTGCTCCCGCAGCCTCGCGTCGTCGCCGGCGAGGTCGAGGGCGAGCTGGCCGTCGTCGGCCGGTTCGCTCAGCACGATCCCGCAGTGGGTGCTCGCAAGCTCGGCGAGCTCATAGGAGCGTGCGCCCGGTTCGAGCAGATAGCCGGCGATCTCCGTGTCGACGCTGAACCGCACATCCCGGTAGCCGGCCTCGGCGAGGGCCTTGAGCTGTGTCTTCGCACCGTGGAAGGCCAGCTGGGTGTGCGCGCTGAGGAACGCGGAGAGCGCATCAACGGCAGCGGTGTCGAGGCCCGTGAGATCCGCGGCGATGGCGGCATCCTCACGTGCCAGGCCGATGACATCGACACTGCCGTCCCCGAGCTCATAGGTGCCGTTCGTCGCAACGGCGACGGGCACCTCGGCGCCGGTGTCGGACAGCCAGGCGATGAGGCTGGCGCTGTCGACGACGGCCACCTCCGGCAGGTCGGCGGCTGGCACCTCGGCTGCGGTGTCAGCGGTGCCGATGAGATCGTCGAGGCGCCCGCCCAGCTGCCGGAACTCCAGCTGGTCGAAAAGCTCGTTCACGGCCGGACGGTCGACGCCGCTCCAGGTGACATCGGTGACGGCGACCGGCAGCTCCAGGTCGTCGATGAGCCGATTGAGCCGGTAGTTGCGTTCGACGTCGCCGAGGTGGTCGCGCAGGTTCCCACCGACCTTGCCGCCGATGTCCGCAGCGCTGTCGATGACGCTGGGCAGGTCGCCGTACTTCGCCAGCCACTTCGCAGCGGTCTTGTCCCCGACCCCGGGCACGCCGGGCAGATTGTCAGCCTTCTCCCCCACGAGGGCGGCCAGGCCGCGGTAGTTCGCCGGGCTGACCCCGTACTTCTCCTCGATCGCGGCCGGCGTCATGCGGCTGAGGTCGGAGACTCCGCGCTTGGGGTAGAGGATCGTGACGCCCTCGCGGGCGAGCTGGAAGGAGTCCTTGTCGCCGGTGATGACATAGGTGTCGATGCCGGCCTCCTCACCCTGCCGGGCGAGGGTGGCGAGGACATCGTCGGCTTCGTAGTTCTCCTTCGTCACCACCGCGATGTTCATCGCTTCGAGCACCTGCTTGATGAGTTCGACCTGGCCGTGGAACTCCTCCGGCGTCTTCGCACGCCCGGCCTTGTACTCGCTGTACTCCGCCAGCCGGAAGGTCTCGCGCCCGAGGTCGAAGGCCACAGCGATGTGGCTGGGCGCCTCGGCGCGGCAGACGTTGAGCAGCATGGACACGAACCCGAACACAGCGTTCGTCGGCTGCCCGGTGGTGGTGGAGAAGTTCTCCACCGGCAGCGCATAGAACGCCCGGTAGGCGAGGGAGTGTCCGTCGATGAGAAGGAGTTTCTGGCTCTGATCGCTCACCCTTTCACCCTAGCGCGCCGGCCGGCACGGCGACCACTGCCCGGCAGCGCGATCCCGTAGAGTCAGAGCATGAACGAAGATGATCTCCTTCCCCTCACACAAGACACCCCGCCCGAGGTGCGGGCGCAGCTGGTGGCCGGGAACGTCGCCCGCAGTGCCGGCACCCTGCTCGAACGCGTCGGCATCGTCGTCGAGGACGTGTCCTATGAGCAGGCGGTCGCCTCGATGCCGGTGGAGGGCAATACGCAGCCCTTCGGTCTGTTCCATGGCGGCGCGCATGTCGTCATCGCCGAATCGCTGGCCTCTCTGCACTCGTACTTCCTCTCAGCGCGGCCGGTGGTGGGAGTCGATCTCAATGCCACACATGTGCGCGCGACCAAGGAGGGTCGTGTGCATGCGACGGCGACGGTGAATCATCACGGCCGCAGGGTGATCAACCACGAGGTGCGGATGACCGATGACGACGGCCGGCTGCTGTCGATCGTGCGGATCACGAATATGGTGCTCTCCGGGCGCAGCTGACGCAGATCGGCCCTGCCGCCTGCTGGCGGTCGGGGCCGATCTGTCACGTCTGTGCGGTCCGGCGGGCTGCTGTGCGGCTGCCGGACGTGCTGCTGCGTTACTTCTTGCTGCCGATCTGTTCGAGCACGGTCTCGGCGACTTCGCGCATCGTCAGGCGACGATCCATCGAGGTCTTCTGGATCCAGCGGAAGGCCTCGGGTTCGCTCAGACCCATGCTGGAGATGAGCAGGCTCTTGGCGCGCTCGACGAGCTTGCGGGTCTCGAACCGGTCGGTCATATCGGCGATCTCGGATTCGAGGGCGGTGATCTCGGCGTGCCGGGACAGCGCGATCTCCAGGGCGGGGACGAGATCGCCTGCGGTGAAGGGCTTGACGACATAGGCCATCGCGCCGGCATCGCGGGCGCGTTCGACGAGCTCCTTCTGGCTGAACGCCGTCAGCAGCACGACTGGGGCGATGCGGGCCTTGGTGATCCGCTCAGCGGCGGAGATGCCGTCGAGGACGGGCATCTTGATGTCCATGACGACGAGGTCAGGGCGCAGCTCCTCTGCCAGCCGGATGGCCGATTCGCCGTCGGCAGCCTCGCCCACGACGTCGTAGCCGACTTCGCGCAGCATCTCGACGATGTCGAGTCGAATGACGGCTTCGTCTTCTGCCACGACGACACGACGCACGACGCCGTTCTCTGTCTTGGGTGCTTCTTCTTCATTAGCCACGCTTTCATCTTAGTCACGCCGCTGCGCGTTTTGACAGCGCGGGCCGGTGTTCATCCGGAGGTGCGGGTGGGCGCCCGGCTGGTCTAGGATGTTCTTCGTTGCCGGATTGGCGGAATTGGTAGACGCGCCGCACTCAAAATGCGGTATCGAGAGGTGTGTGGGTTCGAGTCCCACATCCGGCACTTTTTTCCTGCACCGCTGCACCCGGTTGCAGGCCGTTCACTCGCGCTCAACCCCGGTGCGCACAGCACCCGTCACCGCCTGGGACAATGAGAGCATGGCTTTTCTACTCCGCGTCATCGTCAACGCCGTCGCCATCTGGGTGGCCACCGCGCTGCTGCCCGGCCTGTCCATCAGCAGCGCCGACACCATCCTCACGGGTCTGGGCCCCAGCGCCTCGGCCGTCATCTCCTATCTCGTCATCGGGCTGATCTTCGGGGTCGTCAACGCGATCATCCGGCCGCTCATCGAGTTCATCGCCGTGCCGATCACCTGTCTGACCCTCGGCCTGTTCACCATCATCATCAATGCGGCGATGGTGTCGCTGACGGCATGGTTCTCCGCCTTCACACCCATCAAGCTCGTCGTCGACAGCTTCTTCGGGACGGCGATCCTCGCCTCGATCATCATCGCCGTCGTATCGTTCGTGCTGAATTTCTTCGTCCGCCCACGCGAAAGCGACGACGCCCGCTGAGTGCCGTCCCGTTCGGGAACGGCCGTCAGCGGGCGTCGTCGCTGCCGGGCGCCTGAGGCGCAGTCCTCCCCGCCCTCAGGCGGAGTTCTGTCTGAGCGCCTCAGTTGGAGTTCTGCGTATAGGGCTGCGGTTCGGTGATCTCGCCGTAGACTTCGTTGACCGGGCCGGTGTCGGTGTCATCGCGGTAGGCGGCAGCCTTGCCGGTGATCGCATTGCCGACAGTGTGGATGCGCAGCGCGTTCGTCGAACCGACGATTCCTGGAGGCGAGCCGGCGACGATGATGCACTTCTCGCCGTCTTCGGCCAGGCCGCGGGAGCGCAGCACATGGTCGACCTGCCGGGCCATCTGGTCGGTGTGGCGGACCTGGTTGACGAGGAAGGCGCGCACACCCCAGGTCAGCGCGAGCTGATGGTAGACCCGAACATCCGGGGTGAAGGCGAGGATCTGCTGCATCACCCGCAGCCGTGACATACGGCGCACCGAGTCGCCGGACTGGCTGAAGGTGCACAGGATGTCGATGTCGAGCTGCTCGGCGATCCGCACTGCTGCCGCGGTCACTGCACCACCCTGCGTGTGCGGTTCGGTGCCCAGCGGCGCGATCCGGTCGAGGCCGTGTTCCTCGGTCGATTCGATGATCCGCGTCATCGTGCGCACCGCATCGAGCCAGTGCGCGCCGACGGAGGTCTCACCGGAGAGCATGAGCGCATCTGCGCCGTCGAGCACAGCATTGGCGCAGTCGCTGGCTTCAGCACGGGTGGGCCGCGGCTCCTCGATCATCGATTCGAGCATCTGCGTGGCGACGATGACGGGCTTGGCGTTGCGGCGGCACAGTTCGACGGTGCGCTTCTGCACGATCGGCACCTGCTCCAGCGGCAGCTCGACACCGAGGTCGCCGCGGGCCACCATGACACCGTCGAAGGCATCGACGATGCTCTCCAGCGACTCGACCGCCTGCGGCTTCTCCAGCTTCGCGATGAGCGGGACGAGGATCCGCTCCTCCCGCATCACCTCGCGGACGGTCTCAGCGTCATCGGCATCGCGGACGAAGGACAGCGCCACCCAGTCGGCGCCCAGGCGCAGACCCCAGCGCAGATCGTCGACGTCCTTCTCCGTCATCGCCGGCACTGAGACGGGCACACCGGGCAGATTGATGCCCTTGTGGTCGGAGATCCGGCCGGGCACCTCGACCTCACAGGTGACGTCAGTGTCGGTCACCGCGGTGGCGCGCAGCCGGATCCGGCCGTCATCGACGAGCAGCGGATCCCCGACCTCGATGTCACGGGCGAGACCAGGGTAGGTGGTCCCCACCTCGGTCTCGGAGCCGATGATGTCACGGGTGGTGATGGTGAAGGTGTCGTCCTTGCGCAGTTCGGGTTTGAGGCCGTCGGCGAAGGTGCCGACGCGGATCTTGGGACCCTGCAGGTCGATGAGCACGCTCACCGGTTCGCCGGTGTCGCGGCCGGCCTTGCGCACCCAGCGGTACTTCTCTTCGTGCTGTTCGTGGGTGCCGTGGCTGAGGTTGAATCGGAAGACATTGACGCCTTCTTCGATCAGCGACCGGATGTCTTCGTAGTTCTGCTGTGCGGGTCCGAGAGTGGCGACGATCTTTGCATGCCTCATACTCCCCAGCGTAGTCGGCTGACACGTGCAGCCAACAGTCCGTTCCAGGAGTTTCGCCACGTGGACACCACACCGCCACCGAAGTGACGAGCCGGAGGTGAGGGCTCAGTCGGACTGCGCGGATCCCTCGTCCCCGGGGCCGCGGCGCACCTGCGGGACGATCGAGATCGCCGAGGTGACAGCGCCGAAGAAGCCGAAGCTGCGGTCGGTCAGCGCATTGCCGCCGTCCTCCCGGCGGGTCTCTCCGCGATCGCGGCCGCTGCGAGTGGCATCACGCCCCGTGCCCGTTCCCAAGCCGGTGCCGCCGCCCGCGCCCGAGGCGCCGGTTCCCGAGGTGCCGGGGCCCGGCCGGTCATCGTCGCCTCCGCTGCCGCGCTGGCTGCCGCTGCCGGCGGCCTGCTCGGCCTGCATGCGGGCCAGGCCCTGTTCGGTGT
The DNA here is from genome assembly GCF_042429315.1 of Brevibacterium otitidis. Taxonomy (NCBI): domain Bacteria; kingdom Bacillati; phylum Actinomycetota; class Actinomycetes; order Micrococcales; family Brevibacteriaceae; genus Brevibacterium; species Brevibacterium otitidis. The sequence goes on from NZ_JBHMAU010000066.1 coordinate 49,585, forward strand.
AGACCTCGGGGCTCGGCTCCTTGTACTTGAGCCGGGAGAGGGTGAAGAGGGTGATGCCGATGAACAGGACGACGATGTAGAACCACAGGTTGATGCGCACGCCGAGGAAGTACTCGGAGTGGTCGATGCGCAGGGATTCGATCCACAGCCGGCCGACGGTGTAGTAGCAGATATAGGCGAAGAACACCTGGCCGTGGCCGAGCCGCAGGCGCTTGGCACCCCAGATGAGGAGCAGGCAGCCGGCGAGGTTCCACAGCGATTCGTACAGGAAGGTCGGGTGGAACAGGGTGTCGGCCGGCAGCGCGGCATCCGGCCAGTTGGGGTTCGGTGCGCCGTTGAGGACCTTGTCGATCTGCAGTCCCCAGGGCAGGGTGGTGGGCCGGCCGAAGAGCTCCTGGTTGAACCAGTTGCCCCAGCGGCCGAAGGCCTGCGCGAGGATGAGTCCCGGGGCTGCGGCGTCGATGAAGGATGTGAAGCGGATGCCGTAGTGGCGGCACACGAGCCACACTGTCAGCGTGCCGATCGCAACCGCGCCGCCGATGCCGAGGCCTCCCTGCCAGATCTTGAAGGCGTCCAGCGGATTGCCCTCGGGCCCGAAGTACGGAGTCGGCACGGTGAGCACGTAGTAGAGGCGGCCGCCGATGATGCCGAAGGGGATCGCCCATACGGCGATGTTCCACAGATCGTCCTCACTGCCGCCGCGCCGCTTCCAGCGGGCCTGGGTGAGCGTCAGTGCGGCGACGATGCCGGCGAGGATGCACAGCGCATAGGCGTGGATGGTGAAGGGTCCGATGTTGAAGCCCGACCAGCTCGGTGAGGGGATCGCCGCGCTCAGCGGGCTGAGTGCGACGGCACCGGCGAGGGTTTCATGCATGATCTCTGACTCCCTGGGCGAACTCGGCGGCATGGGATTCGACGGCGGCGGGTCCGCCCTCTGCAAGTGCGGTGACGAGAGCAGAGCCGACGATGACACCGTCAGCATAGCCAGCGACCTCGGCGGCCTGCTGGCGGTTGGACACGCCGAGGCCGACGCACACGTGTTCGGCACCGGCGGCGCGGGTGTCGGCGACGAGCTGCTGCGCGGAGGCGCCGACCTGTGCGCGGGTGCCGGTGACACCCATGGTCGAGGCGGCGTAGACGAAGCCCGAGGCGTGCGAGGCGACATAGGCGAGCCGCTCCGGACTCGAGGACGGGGCGACGAGGAAGATCCGGTCGAGGCCGTGGGCGGTGCTCGCGGCGATCCACTCCTCGGCTTCGTCCGGGACGAGATCGGCGGTGATGATGCCTGCTCCCCCGGCGTTGGCCAGGTCGCGGGCGAAGGCGTCGACGCCGTACTGGTAGATGAGGTTCCAGTAGGACATCACGACCGGGGTGGCGCCGGCGGCAGCGACGGCCTCGACAGCGGTGAAGCTGTCGCGGGTGCGCACTCCTCCGCGCAGCGCCTTGACGGAGGCCGCCTGGATGGTGGGGCCGTCCATGCCGGGGTCGGAGTACGGGATGCCGACTTCGACGATATCGGCGCCGCCGGCGACGACGGCGCGCAGCGCATCGAGCGAGCCGGGCACATCGGGAAAGCCGACGGGCAGGTAGGCGATGAAGGCGGCACGGTTCTCTGCTGCGCAGGCGCGCAGCACCTCAGCGGTGCTCATGGGCGGCTCCTCTCATCGTCGTGGGCGCGGGAGGGATCCTCGGCGTTCTGCGCGTCAAGGTAGCCGAAGTACTTTCCGGCAGTGTCGACGTCTTTATCGCCGCGGCCGGAGAGGTTCGCGATGATGATCGCACCCTCACCGAGTTCGCGGCCGAGCTGCAGCGCCCCGGCGAGAGCGTGAGAGCTCTCGATCGCCGGGATGATCCCCTCGGTGCGGCACAGCAGCCGGAAGGCCTCCATCGCCTCGGCGTCGGTGATCGGCAGGTACTCGCCGCGCTCGATCGACTGCAGCCACGCGTGTTCGGGGCCGACGCCCGGATAGTCGAGGCCAGCGGAGATCGAGAAGGACGGCAGGGTCTGTCCGTCCTCATCCTGCATGATGACCGACTTGGAGCCGTGCAGCACGCCGACGCGTCCGTCATTGAGCGGCGCGGCATGCTGTCCGGTGTCGATCCCGGCGCCGGCGGCTTCGCAGCCGACGAGGCGGACGTCCTCATCGCCGATGAAGGCGTGGAAGATGCCGATGGCGTTCGAGCCGCCGCCCACGCAGGCGGTGATGGCATCGGGCAGCCGGCCGGTCTGCTGCTGGATCTGGTCGCGGGCTTCGACGCCGATGATGCGCTGGAGCTCCCGCACGAGGAAGGGGAACGGGTGCGGGCCGGCGACGGTGCCGAAGAGGTAGTGGGTGGTCTCCACCGAGGCGACCCAGTCGCGGAAGGTCTCGTTGATCGCGTCTTTGAGCGTGCGGGTGCCGGCTTCGACGGGCACCACCTCGGCGCCGAGCAGACGCATCCGGGCGACGTTGAGCGCCTGCCGGGCGCAGTCCTCTGCACCCATGTAGATGGTGCAGTCGAGGCCGAGCAGCGCGGCAGCGGTCGCTGAGGCGACGCCGTGCTGGCCGGCGCCGGTTTCGGCGATGACGCGGGTCTTGCCCATCCGCTTCGTCAGCAGCGCTTGGCCGAGGACGTTGTTGATCTTGTGGCTGCCGGTGTGGTTGAGGTCTTCGCGCTTGAGGAAGATCCGTGCTCCCCCGGCGTGCTCGGAGAACCGCGGCGCTTCTGTCAGCAGGCTCGGCCGGCCGGTGTACTCGGCGTGCAGGCGGGTGAGTTCGGCGATGAACTCGGGGTCGAGGACGGCCTTGGAGAAGGCTTCGGTGATCTCGTCGAGGGCGCCGACGAGTGCTTCGGGGACGAACCGCCCGCCGAAGTCACCGAAGTACGGTCCCTGCGGCAGTGCGCTGTGCTGCGGGGAGAAGAGTTCGTAGTCCAATGCTGTCCTTTTCGATCAGAACGGGCGAGACGCAGCAGTTCAGGTGCGCTGCCGCTCGGCTTTGGCTGTCTGTCCGGCTGCGGTGAACGCGGCGACGTTCTCCTGCGGCTGCCCGCCGGTCACGAGTGCCTGGCCGACGAGCGCGAGATCAGCGCCCTGTGCTGCATAGGCGGAGACATCAGCGGCGGTGCTGACACCGGATTCGCCGACGAGCACCGACTCCGGCGGGCACAGCTCGGCCAGCGGTGCGAAGCGGCCGAGGTCGACGCTGAGATCCTTGAGGTTGCGGGTGTTGATGCCGAGCAGCGCGGGTCTGATCGCAGCAGCGGCTTCGATCTCCTCGGCGGTGTGCGCTTCGACAAGGGCGGCCATCCCGAGGCTGGCGGCCAGTTCGCTGAACTCCTGCAGCTGCGCGGCACTGAGGCCGGCGACGATGAGCAGCACGATGTCCGCACCGTGGGCGCGCGCCTCGTAGAACTGGTACTCATCGACCATGAAATCCTTGCGCAGCACCGGGATGTCGACGGCGGCGCGGACGGCGTCGAGGTCGGCCAGCGAGCCGTTGAAGCGCCGCTGCTCGGTGAGCACGCTGATCGCTGCGGCGCCGCCGACGGCATAGGCGGCGGCCAGTGCGGCCGGGTCTGCGATGTCGGCGAGCGGGCCGGCTGAGGGCGAGGATCGCTTGACTTCGGCGATGATGCCGAAGTCCTCAGCCGCACGGGGCAGGAACGACCGCACCGCGGGAGCATCCGCGGCGCGAGAGGTGATGTCGGTCAGTGGGACGGCGGCCCGACGCTCAGCCAGGTCCGCCCTGACACCGGTGATGATGTCGGCGAGAACGCTCACGCCTTCGCCTTGGACTTCTTTCCGCCCATTCCGGCTGCACGCAGCACGAGGCCGACGATCGGTCCGAGCACAGCGATGCCCGCTCCGGCGTAGAGGACGGGGGTCATCGCAAGGTTGACGCCGATGCAGCCGACGATGAAGCCGAGGAGAACGATGAACACGCCGGTCCAACCGGCGACGGTGTTGCCGTGTCCGGGATCCTGCACGGCGTTGTAGTCAATGCTCGACTTGTCGAGGTCCTGTGCCCCGGCGGGGGCCATCGTCTGCGTCATGGTTCTCCTTTGTGCTGGCACTTCTGTGCTGCCGCTGTCTGCGGTCATTCTCTCATGCCGGGCGCAGCGGTCCGAAACCGGCTCGCGATCCGACACCTGATCGTCATCGATGTGAGATGCGCCTCAGCTCGGGTCCTCTCCACGGGAGAGCGCATCCCAGGCGCGGGTGGGATCGAGGTACTCGTCGTCCTCCGCGCCGGTTTCTGAGGCATCGGCTTCGAAGCGGGCGGTCGTCTGCCAGCTGCCGGAGCGCAGCAGCACCCACACCGCCAGCGCGCCGGCAGCGAGTCCGGCGATGATGCCGAAGATCGGCAGGTTCGTCGTGGCGGTGCTGCTGACAGCTGCGGTGAGGCCGATGAAGGCGTAGCCGAAGCCGGCCAGCGCGGCGCAGGCGGTGATGATCCAGCGGCCGATGCGCTTGAGCAACGTGAGCAGCAGCCCGGAGACTGCGACGATGCCGGCGCAGGCGAGCAGCACCGGGGAGTTCTGCGGCGCCTCACCGGGCCCGGCGCTCACCCCGGTGAGCTCAGCGGTCTCGACCGCCTGGAACCACGGCTGGGAACCGATCATCCACAGCACGGCGGCTGCGGCCAGCAATGCGATGACGGCACGTGAGCGGGTCATCGGCTGGCCTCCGGCCGGCGCAGCGTGTGGGCTGCGGCTGCCGCCCGCAGCACGGCGGCTGCCTTGTTGCGCGATTCCTGGTCTTCGGAGGCGGGCACGGAGTCGGCGACGACACCGGCGCCGGCGCTCACGGAGATCCGCCCGTTGCAGATGACGCCGGTGCGGATCGCGATCGCGACGTTGAGGTCGCCGGTGAAGGACAGGTAGCCGACCGCTCCCCCGTAGACCCCGCGGGCGACGGTCTCGTACTCGTCGATGAGCTGCAGGGCCCGCGGCTTCGGCGCACCGGAGAGCGTGCCGGCCGGGAACACCGCGGAGAGCACGTCGATGCCGTCGACATCGTCTGCGCAGGTGCCGACGACCGTTGAGCCGATGTGCATGATGTGGCTGTAGCGTTCGATCTCCATGAAGCTCACGACATCGACGCTGCCGGGCCGGCACACCTTCGACAGGTCGTTCCGGGCGAGGTCGACGAGCATGAGGTGCTCGGCCCGCTCCTTCTCGTCAGCGAGCAGATCGGCTGCCAGCTGGCGGTCCTCCTCGGCGGTGGCGCCACGCGGTCGCGAACCGGCGATCGGATGGGTCTCGACCCGGCCCTCGCTCACGGTCACGAGCGCCTCGGGCGAGGAGCCGACGATCGTCATCGGGGTGCCGTCGGGGGTCGGCACGTCGAGCAGATACATGTACGGGCTCGGGTTGAAGGTGCGCAGCAGCCGGTAGACGTCGAGCGGATCGGCGCTGCACGCGGTTTCGAAGCGCTGGGAGAGCACGACCTGGAAGATATCGCCGTCGACGATATTGCCCTTGGCCTCCTCGATCATCCTGAGGAAGTCAGCGCGCTCGGTGTGTGAGGCGACCTCCGGTTCGGCCCGCTCATAGGAGGCGACAGCGGAGTCCAGGGGTGCGGCGAGTTCGGCCAGCATCTGGTCGATGCGCTGGCAGCCGGCGTCATAGGCCTCGTCGACGCCGCTGTCGAGTCCGTTGACGTTGACGACATTGGCTACGAGCGTGACCTCGGAGGTGTAGTGGTCGTAGATGGCGACGTCGCCGGGGATCGAGAGGCTGAGCTCGGGCACCGTGTCGACCGGTGCCGGGCCCTCGCCGAGGCGTTCGATGCGGCGGACGAAGTCCCAGCCGAGGTAGCCGACGAAGGAGGAGATCATCGGCGGCAGCCCGCCGTGGGGCCGTTCGATGGACAGCAGCCTGAGCGCCTCGTGCAGGCCGGTGAGCACATCGCCGCCGGTCGGCACGCCGACGGGAGGGTCGCCCAGCCACAGCAGCTCGCCGTGCTGCTCGGTGAGGGTGGCGACCGGGTTGCGGCCGATGAAGGAGTAGCGGTCCCACTGCCCGTGGCTGGCCGATTCGAAGAGGAAGGCGCCGCTGCGGCCGGCAGCGAGCTTGCGGTAGAGGCTCAGCGGGGTCTCGGCGTCAGCGAGCACGCGCCGGAACACGGGCACGAGGCGATGGTCGGTGGCGGCAGCGCGGAACTGCTCACGTGTCGGCGAGATGTGCATTGAGCTCCCTTCCGGTGAAGCAGGTGGCTGTCTGAGTATGACATGCGGGCCCGAGCTGATCGACCGTCAGCAGAATGGTGTCCGCATCGCAGTCGAGGGCGACGGAGCGCACCTGCTGGATGTGGCCGGAGGTCTCCCCTTTCACCCAGTACTCGCGGCGCGAGCGCGACCAGTAGGTGGCCTTCCCGGTGCTGAGGGTGCGGGCCAGAGCCTCATCGTCCATCCAGGCGAGCATGAGCACCTCCCGGGTGCTCGCCTCCTGCACGACGACCGGCAGCAGACCGCCGGGCCCGCGGCGCAGCCGGGCGGCGATCGCCGGGTCGAGGCTGGAGGCGGGCAGCTGCGGGTCGGGAGCCGAGGCGCCGGTCATCGGACGGTGATCCCTTCAGCCGCCATGGCCTCCTTCACCTCGGCGATGGTGAAGGTGCCGAAGTGAAACACGGAGGCCGCGAGCACCGCATCGGCCCCGGCGTGCACGGCCGGCGCGAAGTGCTCGAGCCTGCCTGCCCCGCCCGAGGCGATGAGCGGCACGTCGACGGCAGCACGGGCGGCGCGGATGAGCTCCAGGTCGAAGCCTGCGCGGGTACCGTCGGCGTCGACGCTGTTGAGCAGGATCTCACCGGCGCCGCGTTCGGCGGATTCGCGGATCCAGCCGATCGCGTCGAGGCCGGTGCCAGTGCGCCCGCCGTGGGTGGTGACCTCGAAGCCCGAGGCGGTGGCCGGCTGTCCCTCGGGCACCCGCCGGGCGTCGAGGGAGAGGACGAGGACCTGGCTGCCGAAGCGCTCGGCAATCTCGGTGATGAGCTCCGGGCGGGCGACCGCAGCGGTGTTGACGCTGACCTTGTCGGCACCGGCGCGCAGCAGCTGTGCGACGTCCTCGGCGCTGCGCACTCCCCCGCCGACGGTGAGCGGGATGAACACCGATTCAGCGCAGCGAGAGACCATCTCATAGGTCGTCTCCCGGCCGCTGCTCGAGGCGGTGACATCGAGGAAGGTGATCTCATCGGCGCCGCGTTCGCTGTAGCGGCGGGCCAGTTCGATCGGGTCTCCGGCATCGCACAGATCCTCGAAGCGCACACCCTTGACGACGCGTCCGGCGTCGACATCGAGGCATGGGATGACGCGCACGGCCAGGGTCATCTGAGCTGCTCTCCTCTCACTGCTGCTGTATCCACGGCCGCCGGCTCACAGCCCGAGGCTGCGGTAGCGGTCGATGCGGCGGTGCTCGCGGCGGTAGGCGGGTTCGCGCATAAGGGTGATGATCTCATGCTCGAGCGTCTGTGAGACGCGGGTGACGAAGGCCTCGGGCTCATCGGCGGCATCGGGCTTCTCCGCCACGACCCGGTCGACGATGCCGTTGGCGAGCAGCATCTCCGCATGCACGCCCTGTTTCTGGGCCATCTCCGGGGCGTGGTCGGTGTCGCGGTAGACGATCGCCGAGGCGCCCTCCGGCGGCAGCGGCGAGAGCCAGCCGTTCTCCGCTGAGAGCACCCGATCGGCCGGGATGAGCGCCAGCGCACCGCCGCCGGTGCCTTCGCCCATGATGAGCGAGACCGTCGGGGCGTCAAGGGTCACGAGATCGGCGAGACAGCGGGCGATCTCGCCGGCCAGTCCGCCCTCTTCAGCACTCTTCGACAGCGCCGCGCCGGGAGTGTCGATGATGGTGACGAGCGGGATGTGCAGCTCAGCGGCCAGGGCCATGCCGCGGCGGGCCTCACGCAGGGCGGCCGGTCCGAGCGGTCCGCGAGCGGACTGCCGGCTGCGGTCCTGGCCGAGCACGATGCACGGGGCGGTGCCGAAGCGGGCGGCGGCGAGCAGCAGCCCGGGGTCCTTCTCCCCCTGGCCGGTGCCGTTGAGCGGTACGACGTCCCGCGCGCCGGTGCGCAGCAGCTCGCGCACGCCGGGCCGGTCGGGGCGGCGGGAGGCGGTGATGATGTCCCAGGCGCGGGTGCCCTGCGGCAGCGGATCCGGTTCGGTCTGCGGGTCCGGCACCGGGGCGGGGACCTCACGGGCGCCCATGAGGACGTTGAGGACCATGTTCACCGTCGAGGCGATCCGCTCCGGTGAGAGCACTGCGTCGATGATGCCGTTGCGGTAGAGGTTCTCGCCGGTCTGCACGCTGTCGGGGAACTTCTCCCCATAGAGCTGTTCGAACACGCGCGGGCCGAGGAAGCCGATGAGGCTGCCGCGGTCAGCGACGGTGAAGTGTCCCAGCGAGCCCCAGGAGGCGAACACGCCGCCGGTGGTCGGGTGGCGCAGGTACACGAGGTACGGCAGGCCGGCCCTGCGGTGGGATTTGACGGCAGCGGCGAGCTTCACCATCGTGAGGAAGGCGACGGTGCCCTCCTGCATGCGGGTGCCGCCGGACGCCGGTCCGGCCAGCAGCGGCAGCCCTTCGGCCGTCGCGCGTTCGATGGCGCGGCACAGCCGTTCGGCTGCGGCCACGCCGATCGAGCCGGCGAGGAACCGGAACTCACACGCGACGACGGCCACGCGCCGACCGTAGATGCGGCCCTCACCGGTGATGACGGCCTCGTCGACGCCGGACTTCTCCGCTGCTGCCGCCAGTTCAGCGGCATACTCCTCGGAGAGGCCGTCGGCCGGGGTGATGGGCGGTTCGTCCCAGGAGACGAAGGTGCCGTCGTCGACGACGAGGTCGATGAGCTCGGCGGCGCTCAGTCGTGAGCTCATGACTCATCCTCCAGCCAGGCGCGGATCGCTGCGCCGTGCTCGTCGAGCAGCGGCGGGGCGAGGTGCTCGTGCGGGGTCGATTCGGTTTCGCCGGACGCATCGGCGTCGAAGAAGCGCAGCGGCGGTCCGGGCAGGTCGATCTGTCCGAGCACCGGGTGTTCGACGGAGAGCTTGAGCCCCTGGGACAGTGCCTGCTCCCACTGGTAGACGTCCTGCAGGGAGCGCACGATGCCGGAGGGCACACCGGCGGCGGAGAGCTTCTCGAGCAGCTCCTCAGCAGTGTAGGCGCTGAAACGGTCTTCGATGAGGTCGATGACCGCCGGCCGGTTGTCGACACGTTCGTGGTTGGTGGCCATGCCCGGGGTCTCCGGGTCGATGTCGAAGGCGGCGCAGAGCTTGTGCCACAGGTTCTGGTTGCCCACCGAGATCTGCACGGCGCCGCCCTTGCAGCGGAACAGGCCGTAGGGCGACAGGGACGGATGGTGGTTGCCGCCGGGGGCCGGGTTCTCCCCGGCGACGGTGGCGCGGGTGCCCTGAAAAGCGTGTACGCCGACCATGCTGGCGATGAGCGAGGTGCGCACGACCTTGCCGCGGCCGGTGCGCTCGCGTTCGAGGAGTGCGGCGAGCACACCGTAGGAGCCGTAGATGCCGGAGAGCAGATCGGCGATCGGCACGCCGACCTTCTGCATATCGTCCGGGCCGGAGCCGGTGAGCGACATGAGCCCGGCCTCTCCCTGGGCGATCTGGTCGTAGCCGGCGCGTGCCGCCTCGGGACCGTCGTGGCCGAAACCGGTGATTGAGAGGATCACGAGCCGCGGGTTGAGCTCCATGCAGCGTTCGGTGGGGAAGCCGAGGCGGGCGAGCACGCCGCCGCGGAAGTTCTCGATGAGCACATCGGAGCGGGCGAGGAGCTGGGCGAGGGTCTCATTGTCGGCCTCGTCTTTGAGGTTGAGGGCGATGGACTCCTTGTTGCGGTTGCAGGAGAGGAAGTAGGTGGCCTGCAGATCGTCCTCCGGGCCGACGAACGGCGGACCCCAGGAGCGGGAGTCGTCGCCGGCGGTCGGGTTCTCGACCTTGATGACGCGCGCACCGAGGTCGCCGAGCATCTGCCCGGCATGCGGGCCGGCGAGGGCGCGGGAGAGGTCGACGACGGTGTAGCCGGACAGCGGTCCGGAGCGGGCGGTGGTCTCGGAAGTGCTCATCGTCTGGCGGTTCTCCTTCGTCGTCGGGCCGGTGCAGGCAACAGGGCCTGCTGAGTCACAGTGTGCCCGAGGTGCCGGTCGTCTCACCGAGGCGTCTCATGCGGGTGCCTGCGCACCGGCACCGGGCGCCGCCTCAGTTGTCGGGCACATCGGGTGCACTGTACGTGTCCACGAGTCTACGCAACCGGTCACAGGCGCGGCGCGCCCGGTCTCCGTCGGCGGACTGGATCGCCATGACCGACAGGGTCGAGCCGTCGGAGAGGTCGAGCATCACCCAGGAGTCACCGCCTCGGGGGTGGTAGCTGATCGAGAGGATCCGCGACCATTCGACGCGGGTGGTGCCGATGATGTTGCGGACGATGAGCGCCTCATCGGTGACGAAGGCGGCGATCGCGCCGATCCGCCAGACAGCGACGCCGAAGAGCAGGCCGAGCGCGTTCATCCAGAGGATGTCGAGGCGGCTCCAGGCGGACCATTCGAGTGTTGTGAGTCCCCAGCTCAGCAGCGCGAAGGAGATGACGATCGTCACCGCGAGGACGACGGTGAGGATCCTCGTGAAGTAGGGCCGGAAGGGCCGGGTCTCAGATGCGGCAGGCGCCAATGTTCGTCACCAGGATCGCACGTGCGCCGACGGCGTGGAGCTGGTCCATGATCTTGTGCACGTCGCAGGCGGCGACCATCGTGCGCACGGCATACCAGTCGCTGTCGTGCAGCGCGGACACAGTCGGGCTCTCGAAGCCCGGGGTGAGGGCGGTCGCCTCGGCGAGGTGCTCGGCGGCGATGTCGTAGTCGACGAGGACGTAGTCGCGGGCGACCATGACGCTTTCGAGCCGGCGCAGGAACGTCGCTGCAGCCGAGGTGCGCTGCCGGTTGATGATGACGACGGCTTCGGAGTGCAGGATCGGGTCGCCGAATGTCTGCAGGCCGGCCATCCGCAGTGTGGTGCCGGTTTCGACGACATCGGCGATGGCGTCGGCGACGCCGAGCTCGATCGACACTTCGACGGCTCCGTCGAGTTTGATGACGCGGGCGCTGAGGCCGCGCTGGGCGAGGTCGCGTTCGACGAGTGTCGGATAGCTGGTCGCCACCGTGAGGCCATCGAGTTCGGTGATCTCGTGGAAGGCACCTTCCGGTCCGGCGTAGTGGAACCGGGAGCGGGCGAAGCCCAGCGGCAGGCATTCCTTCGCTTCGGCACCGGATTCGAGCAGCAGGTCGCGGCCGGTGATGCCGAGGTCGATGAGGCCGCGGCCGACGTAGATGGCGATATCGCGGGGGCGCAGATAGAAGAATTCGATGCCGTTGTCGGAGTCGCGGTGGACGAGGCGCTTGGAGGTTGCGCGCACCTGGTAGCCGGCCTCGCGCAGCATCGTGCCGGCCTCTTCGGACAGGGAGCCCTTATTGGGCACGGCCACCCGCAGCATGCCGTCGGTGCGCACGGTCGGAATCCGGGCGGTGTCGGGATTCTCGGGGCTCACAGCTTCCTTTCCGTTCACAGGGCGCGGTAGACGTCGTCGAGGCTGATCCCGCGGGCGATCATCATGACCTGCAGGTGATAGATCGCCTGGGCGATCTCCTCAGCCAGCTCGGCGTCGGATTCGTACTCGGCGGCCATCCATACCTCGGCGGCCTCTTCGACGACCTTCTTGCCGATCGCGTGGACGCCGGCGTCGAGTTCGGCCACGGTCGATGAACCGGCCGGACGGGTGGCTGCTTTGTGCGTGAGTTCTGCGAACAGTTCTTCGAAGGTCTTCACACGGCCAGGGTAGTACACGCTCCACGCCCAGCTGCAGCGGGTCTTGGTCGCTGTCTGCCCTCGGGTGCCGCGCCTGTCTGTGGTCAGGTACCGCGCCTGTCTGTGGTCAGGCGCCGCCCTCCCGCAGCGGTGCCGTGCGCAGGGCGCGCACCGTCAGCATCCAGCACGCGCAGATCGCAGCTGTGCAGATGGTCACGGCGATGAGCAGTCGCAAGGGGGTGTCAGCACTCAACGGCCAGCCGGTCGGTCCGAGGATCCACAGCGGTGACGCGGCGAGCACATCGCCGCCGAAGGTGGCGCTCACGACGATGCCTCCGATGCCGAGTCCCAGCGCCCAGCCGGGCCCGAGGCGGACGGCCAGCCACAGCGCCGCAAGCGTCTGTGCCGTGCCGAGCAGCAGGCACAGGAGTCCTGCCGCTGCGAGCTCACCGAATGCCATGGGGTGAGCCGTGGTGAGATTGAACACCGCAGCCAGCACCCAGAACCCGAGTGTGACAGCGGTGACGCAGGTGAGCAGGTGGGCAGGCAGCGCCGTGGTCACGCGCTGGCTGCGGACGAGCAGCAGTCGCCACCCCGGCGCCAGGGTCAGCCAGGCGATGCTCGCCAGCAGCACGGCACCGGCAGGCAGCAGCAGGAAGCTGTAGAAGCCGATGATCGCAGCAGGCCGGTAGACGAGGGCGGCGGCCAGGCACAGCAGCAGCGCCGTCGCACACAGGATGCCGATCCCCCTCCCCCGCAGGACTGCGCGGATGCCGGGGCCGGCACCGGGTCGCATGGAACGCCAGCCGACCGGGGCGCTGTCACGTGCACCGCGGACGGAGGCCGAACGGCGGTGCAGCAGCGGGCGCAGGACGAGGACTGCGGCTGCGGCGCTGAGGAGGATGGCCGGCCAGGCCGGTGCCGTGGTCAGCGTGTCAGCGGCGGTCAGTGGTGTGGCGTTTGCGTGGATGCCGAGCACCGGCAGCATCGCCCGCACCGACCAGATCGGCGGGATCGCCCACCACAGCGGCCATTCGGCACACAGGGTGCCGATGAGCTGCCATGCGCAGCCGATGAGGAAGGCGGCGATGACGCCGAAGGCTTCGGAGAGGACGAGCGCGGCAGCGAGGAATCCGAGGCTCGAGGCCCAGGCCACCACCGCTGCCTGCAGCATGGCCGGTGGATCGATCGGCTGGCCGAGGACAGCGCCGAACGGGATCGTCAGACCGAAGACAAGCAGATTCAGAAGAGCGGCCAGCCCGGCGAGGACCGCGAACCGGGCCGCTGTCACTGCTGCCGGACGCACCGGCCGCCACATCGTGCCTCCTTCCCGGGCGCGCTGCTCACGGGAGCTCGTCAGGCCGGCGATGAGGGCCAGCAGCGGGGCGCTCATGCCGGTGACGAAGAGCGCCTGCCACATGAACACCGACCGGCCCGCGGCATCGGGGGTGGCGTAGGTGCCCGAGACCGTGGCGATGACCGCGATCGGGATGCCGATGAGGGTCAGCCATGCTGCGGCCGATCCTGTGGTGCGGACGAGTTCGGCGCGGAGTGCCGGAAGCTGGCCGATCATGACCGTGTCCTCCCCACGGTCGTCGGCATGGTGAGGTTGAGGAAGGCCTGTTCGAGTCGTCCTGCCGGTGCGAAATCGTGGAGCCGGCCGCTGTAGCGGCACTGTCCGTCGGCGAGGACTGAGATGTCGTCGGCGAGGTGGGTGATCTCACCGAGCTGGTGTGAGCTGACGAGCACGGTCCTGCCGGCAGCGGCAAAGCTGCGCAGCAGTTCGCGCAGTTCGACGATGCCCTGCGGGTCGAGTCCGTTCTGCGGTTCGTCGAGGATGAGGATCTGCGGTTCGGTGAGGATGGCGATGCCGAGTGCGAGGCGGGCCTTCATTCCGGTGGAGAAGCTGCGCACGCGTTTGCGGCCGGTCCCAGCCAGGCCGACGATCTCAAGGACGTCCTCGATGCGCTGGCGGCCGATGCCGGTGAGCCTGGCGTGGATGAGAAGATTGTCGAAGGCGCTCAGGTGTCCGTAGACGGCCGGCCCGTCGATGCTCGCGCCGACATGGGCTAGGACCTCGCGTCCGGCATGCGGGGTGATCGGCTGGCCGAGGATCTCAGCGCTGCCGGAGTCGGCGTGCAGCAGCCCGAGGATGATCCTGAAGGTGGTCGATTTGCCTGCCCCATTGCGCCCGAGGAGGGCGTGGACGCGTCCGGGCATGACGGTGAGGTTGAGTCCGTTGAGGATCGGGGAGCCGCCGCGGGAGATCTGCAGATCGGCACACCGGATGGCAGGTGCTGCAGCCACCGACGCGGGAGCCTGGTGCTGGGGACGCTGGTGCTGGGGATGCTGGTGTTCGTTCATAACCTCAGCGTCACGCAGCGGCGGCGTTCGCGGCACCGCCGCTGGGAGGAGATCTGCACCCGCCTGTCTCCTCCTTACGGAGGATGCCGAAGCCTGCCCGGCCGTCAGTTCCGCCGCAGGTCTGCAGCCAGCACGACGAGGGCGATGCGGTCGCGGCACTGGAGTTTGAGCAGCAGGTTCGACACGTGTGTCTTGACGGTCGTTTCGCCGATGACGAGCTCGTCGGCGATCTCGGCGTTCGTGAGTCCCTGTGCGATGAGTTCGAAGACCTCGAACTCCCGTGGCGTCAGGGTGCTGAGCCCGGGAACCGCTTCAGGCGCGGTGCGGCGGGCGGTGGTGAGCATCTCCTGGTAGGCGGTCACAAGATGCCCGGCGGCTGCAGCCGAGATGACCGGCTGACCGGAGCTGACCGCCTGGATGCCTGTGGCCAGTTCGGTGGGGTCGGCGTCCTTGAGCAGGAATCCGGCTGCGCCTGCGTCGAGTGCCTCGCGTACGAGCTCCGGTTCGTTGAAGGTTGTGAGGAACAGCACGGCCGTCTCAGGGTGCTGCTGCCGGATCCGCCTGGCGGTCTCCAGGCCGTCGAGGACGGGCATGCGGATGTCGAGCACAGCGACATCGACGCGGTGGCGCACCATGTGCTCAAGCGCCTCGGCGCCGTTGCCGGCGGTCGCGGTGACCTCCAGGCCGTCGACGGCGTCGATGACGGTCGCCAGGGCGGACAGGAGCAGCGGCTGATCATCGGCGATGAGGACGCGCACGGCGGGTTCCCGCTGCGAGTTCATGTGCTCACCTGCCTCGCGGGGATCCTGGCGCCGAGGTGGAATCCCGGTGCCGGTGTCGGCCCGGCGGTCAGCGTGCCCCCGAGCAGGGCGGTGCGCTCGGCCAGGCCGGTCAGTCCCCAGCCGTGTTCTGCCCGCCTGGCAGCTGTTGAGCCACCGGACCGTGGAGGTGTGGTGACGACTGGGGTGGTGTCGGCGGTGATGAGAATCTCGCGCTCACCGATCACCAGCTGCAGATCGGTGAGAGCCTCCTCCGGTGCGTGACGCCGCGCGTTGGTGAGCGCCTCCTGGATGATGCGCCGGACGGCCAGGCGCACAGCCAGCGGCAGGGTCGTCTGCGCTACCGCCAGCTCCTCGGCCGTCGGGAGGTCTGCCGTCACCTGCATGCCGGTGGCGGTGAAGGCGGTGACGACCTGCGGCAGTGCGGTCAGGTCAGCCGATGGAAGTGCTGCGGCAGAACCCGTTGGTGCCGGTTCTGAGGTGTCGTCGGTTTCGCGCAGCAGGGTGACGAAGGCGCGAACATCGCTCAGCGACTGCCCGGCAGCCGAGGCGATCTGCGTCAGTGAGGCAACCGCCGCCTCGGGATCGGTGCGCGCGGTGACCTGACCGGCATGTGCCTGGGCGCGGATGAGCGTGAGACCGTGGGCGAGGACGTCGTGGAGTTCGCGGGCGATGCGCTCGCGTTCGGCAGCCGCGGCCGCCTGCTCGGCATCGCGGGTGCGCTGTTCGGCAGCGAGCGCGGCCGTGCGCATACTGCGGGCGGCGAGGAACACCGCGGCAAGGACCGCCCAGTGGGTGATGACGCGCCAGAGGTAGTAGTCGAATCCGGTGCCCGGCAGCGGCACGTACATTGCAGGTGAGGCGAAGGCGCCGGCGCAGGCGATGGCCAGGGCGGTCCACCCGGCGGCAGGGGCTGGTGCCCAGCGCGTCCAGGCGAAGACGACGAGCGGAGCAGTCAGCAGGAACGGGGTGATGCCGGTGTTGTACGGCAGTGCCGTCCAGAAGGTGACCGCCCAGATCGCCAGCAGCACACCCATCGCAATGCCGGCGGGAAGGAGTGCGCGCCGCCAGAAGAGGAGCGCTGTGACGAAGCCGCAGGCGAGGGCGGCTAGCAGCCAGTCGACGAGACTGCCGCTCTCGGCTGCGATGAGCACGTAGAGCCCGGCCACGAGCGCAGCGGGCACTGCCGCGGCCAGCTCGCTGGGACGCGGCCACCTGCGGTGCGCCTGAGCGGGGATGGGCGGGGAGTTCACAGCTCCAGGCTACCGACACCTCGGGCGCAGGCCATCCTCCTTGAGGAGGAGGCTGGTCGGTTCAGCCGAGCTCCTCACGCAGGCACGACCCGATCGCTGCGGCCCCGTCAGTGCCGAGGACCACGGTGTAGTGGTTGAGGTCAGGCAGCTCGAGGTGCCGGACCGACGGGAAGTGCGGCAGCAGCGACTCGACATGGGCAGGCGGGTACAGGCCGGGGGTCTCGTCCTGGAGTCCGCGCGGCACGGTGGTGAAGAGCACCGGACGGCCCCAGTCCCCCAGCGCGGCCAGCGCCTCGGGCAGGGCGGACCCGGTGTTCATGTCGACCGTGTCCTCCTTCGTGGTGCGCAGGCTGGTGGCCGGGCGCAGCTCGTTTCCGGCGGGCACGAGATCGTAGGCGAAGTAGTCTTCGAGCACCGGTGTCCAGGCGCCGCGGAATGCAGGGTGGTCGCGCCAGAAGTCGAGGTATTCGCTGACCGAGCCGAAGCGCATGGATAGCCGGGCAGCAGTCGGGCCGAGGATCGCCTGGACGAGGTCCTCCGGGTCGAGGCCTGCTGGAGCGTTGAGCGGCAGGCCGCCGTCGATGAGGACGAGGCGCTCGACACGCTGCGGGGCGAGGTGGGCGAGGACGACGGAGACGAAACCGCCCATCGAGTGGCCGATGACCGGCAGGGACTCGATGCTGAGGGCGTCGAGGACGGCGATCATGTCGCGGGCGTGTGCGGCCATGCCGCCTTCGCCTGCCAGGTCGCGGCTGACCCCGCGGCCGCGCAGGTCAGGTGCGATGATCCGGGTGTGCGGCAGCTCGGCGACGACGTGCGGCCACACGAGGTGTGAGGAGGTGACGCCGTGGATGGCGAGCACGGTGGGCACGGCCGCACCTTCGGCGACCTCGATGGGGTCCCAGATGCCGGCGTGCAGGCGTCCGCCGTCGACGGGTACATCGATGGTGCTGTATCTGTGCGTCATCATCCTCGGGTCCACCGGCCTTTCGTCGAAGTCGTGTGCAGCTGTGTCATGTGTCGTGGCTGTCATCTGCCGTCGCCCTGCTGTGGTGCGGTCAGTGCGTTGGAGATGAAGCGCATCATCCCGTCGAATACGGCGGGGTCGAGCTGTGCGGGAGCGTTGCCGTCTGGGTCGCGCTCCCACAGGATGTAGCGCATGCCGATGAGTTCGCCCATGCCCATGAGCGCCCAGGCCGCAACAGCCGGGTCGAGGTGCGGATCGATGTCTCCGCGCTGCTGGGCGTCGGTGAGCCCGGCTGTGTAGCCTTCGACGATGCGCTGGTAGTGGGTGTGCATGACCTCAGGTGAGACGAGCTCGGCTTCGCGGACCACGCGGTAGAGGGCGGGATGCTCTGCGGTGAAGCGGAAGAAGCCCTGGAAGCCGAGGCGTTCTGCCTCGACGCGGTCAGCGGCTCCAGCCATCGCCTCGCTCATCGACTGGCGCACGCGGCTGTTGAGATCGAGGACGAGGGCCTCGAAGACGGTCTTCTTGCTGTCGAAGTAGAGGTAGAAGGTGCCCAGTGCCACTCCGGCGCGCTCGGTCAGCTTGACGATCGAGGCTTCGTGGTAGCCGAGCTCAGCGAACACCTCTTCGGCGGCTTCGAGGATGCGGCGCCGGGTCGCTTCTCCGCGTTTCGTCAGGGGCCGTCCGGTGGCCAGCGACACCGGTGCCGCCTCTGCGTTGCTGACGACGTCACTCTTCTCAGGCATGTGTCTGTCCCTTCTGGCGGAGGCTTTCAACTGCTTTCTGTGCGCGCCGGCGCAGCCGGTGTCGCGCGATCTTCTCGATGGTGCTCTTGGGCAGTTCGTCGACGAACTCGACATGCACCGGGATTTTGAAGCCGGCCAGGCGCGTGCGCGCGAAGGCGAGCAGATCCTCGGCGCGAACCGGTTCTCGGGTCACGACGAAAGCCACTCCCCTCTCACCCCAGACCGGGTCGGGGGCGCTGACGACGACGGCCTCGTCGACGTGGTCGTGGGCGAGCAGCACCAGCTCCACCTCTGCTGGAGCGACATTCTCGCCGCCGGAAACGTAGATGTTCTTGATCCGGTCGACGACGCGGTGAATACCGGCATCATCCCGCTCGACGAGGTCGCCGGTGCGCAGCCAGCCGTCACTCATGGCTGCTGCGGTGGCCGCCTCGTCATCGAGATATCCGGTGAAGATGCTCGGCCCGCCCACCCACAGCTCGCCGGTCGCCGCGCCGTCGAGGACGTTGCCTGTGCTCGGGTCGACGAGCTGGACGTCGACGCTCGGGTACGGCCTGCCGACGGCGCCGGGATTGTCAGCGAGTTCGTCCGGTGGCAGGAAGAGCACGTTGGGACCGGCCTCGGTCAGACCGTAGCCCTGTGTCAGCTGCACGCCTCGCTGCGCCCAGGCCTGGGCGAGTTCGATGGGGATCGTCGCTCCGCCGACGACTGCCCGGCGCAGTGAGCTGAAATCCCGCGCTTCCGAACCGGGCACGTCGAGCAGCATCTGGTATTGCGTCGGCACGCCCATCATCGTCGTCACCTGCCGCTGTTCGATCAGCTGGAGAACCCGTTCGGGCTGGAAGGACCGTTCGAGCACGACGGTCGCGCCCTCCCGCCAGGCGAGGAGGGGCTGCACATTCCATGCTGCGACGTGGTGCTGCGGCAGCATCGACAGGACGACATCATCGCGGGTCATCGGCATCGCCTGAGCGAGTGCCTCGTTGTTGGCGCAGCAATTGGCGTGGCTGAGCACGACGCCCTTCGGGGCGGCTTCGCTGCCGGAGGTGTAGATCACCAGCAGCGGGTCCTCACCGCGGGCTGCGCGCATGGGCCTCGATCGGTGTGCTGCTGGGAGCCCGAGGTCGATGCCGGCTGCTGCGATGTCGATGTGCGGGGGCACGGCGGCGTGCGCGTCCCGCTGGTTCCACTGCCGGAGCGCTTCTTCGCCGAGGGACATGTGTTCGTCTTCGATGAGCACGAGGTCGGGTTCGCTGCGCCTCAGCAGCTCGCTGAGCTCCGCTGGGGTCAGGCGCCACGACAGCGGCATGAACACGGCACCGGCCAGCGCGCAGGCGAAGAAGGCCGCCACATGGTCGATGGAGTTTCCAGAGACAGTGCAGATACGCGAGCCGGCACCATACCCGGCGGTGCCGAGATGCTCGGCCAGCGCCTCGGCGCGGGCGCACAGGCTCGCGTAGTCGATGAGCACGCCTCGGTCGTCGATGGCGATGGCGCGCGGATCGGCGACTGCGCGCTGCTGCAGCCAGGTGCCGATCGTCTGGGCGCCCTCTGTCGTCATCGTCTCATCGCCGCGCGTCTCAGGGCCGGGTGTCTGCACCCGGGCCTGCCTGCTGGTCGGCAGCCTCTGCCTGGTCGAGAGCCGTCAGGCCGACTGCCGGGCCGGCAGAGCGGTGACGTGCACGAGCCCAGGCCTTGTCGATCGTACCTGCGATGCCGCCGGGGAGGAACATGACGACGAGGATGAACAGCGTTCCCAGCAGGAACAGCGGTTCGGACAGCGGCACGCGCAGCACATCGGGCAGCGCCTGGATGGCGTCTGTCTTCGCCAGCACCGTCAGACGCTGGTCGAGCAGTGTGTAGATGACACCGCCGGCGATTGCACCCCAGCGGAAGCCGACACCGCCGAGCACCACCATCACGAGGACGGTGATCGTCAGGTCCGCGGACACCGCCCGGGGGACGGTGCCCGACTGCAGCAGCAGATATCCCATGCCGGCCAGGCTTGCGAGCACTGCCGCAATGACGAAGACGATGACCTTCGCGGTGTACGGGCGCAGGCCGAGAACCTGGACGCGCTGTTCGTTCTCACGGGCGGCGCGCACCAGGTGGCCAAGCTGGCTCTTGTCCACCCACAGGCACACGAGGTACACGAAGACGAGCAGGGCCAGAAGCACCCAGTAGAGGTTGCGTGTGTTGGCAACGCCGACCAGGGCGTCGGGCACCTGCGCTGTTGCCAGGCTCAGTCCTTCTTCACCGCCGGTGACCTTCGAGTTCCGTCGCACCAGCACAGAGCCGGCCTGGGCGAACGCGAGGGTCACCATAGCGAACGGTACGCCGCCGATCCGGTTGGCGATCGATCCGGTCAGCAGGGCGATGACGAGCCCGCCGAGGAGTGCCACCGCGGTCGCTGGGATGAGGGGCATCTCGAGATACCGTAGCACCATGCCGAGCAGGTAGGCGCCGCCGCCGAATGACAGGGCGTGTCCGAAGGACAGCATTCCTGCGGTGCCGAGCAGCATGTTGTAGGACAGTGCGAGGGCAGCGAACACCATGCACAGCGACAGGAGTGCCAGGGTTCCCGGCATGTAGGTCGGGGTCGGGAGGATTCCCGGCAGGGAGATGTTGAGCAGCGGCAGCATCGCCATGAGTGCGATGAGGCCGATGCCGATGCCGATCGGAAAGAGTGCGCCGCGCTTGGCCGGCGACTGCGTGGGAGCTGATGTCTTGCTCATGCTTTCCTTCCGATCAGTCCTGACGGCCGCACCAGCAGCACGACAGCGAGGAGGATGACGACGATGAAGTCACCGGTGCCGGCGAGGTAGAAATTCGCGAACTGCTGCAGCACAGCGACGAGCACTGAGGCGATCGCCGCGCCGGCCAGCGAACCGAGTCCGCCGACGACAGTGACGATGAACGCGAAGATCAGCAGTGTCTGGCCGAGGTGGGCCGAGACGAACGTCATGTAGTGCATCGCCAGCACTCCGCCGATCCCGGCAGCCGCACCGCCGATGGTGAAGACGAGGGTGAAGGCCCTGCGGACGTCAATGCCGAGTGCTGTGACCATCGCACGGTTCTCCACACCGGCGCGGATGATCATGCCGTAGCGCGTCTTCTGCAGGAACAGCACCAGGAGGCCGAGGACGACACCGGCGGAGATGATGAGCAGCCAGTAGACGTTGGGCACGCGCGCACCGAGGACCTCAGTGGTCTGGCGCAGCCAGGCGGGGCCGGTGATGTTGATCGGGTCGCTGCCCCAGATCCCTTCGAACAGGGCGATGGCCGCAAACGACAGACCCACAGTCACGAGCACCTGTTCGATGTGGCGCTCATACAGCGGTTGGATGAGCAACAGCTCGGTCAGGGTTGCCACCAGCGCTCCCACAAGTGCGCCGACGAGGATCGAGACGAGCAGCGCGGTCCAGGTGCTGGCACCGAGTGCCTGGGCGGTCTGCCAGCCGATGAAGGCGGCGAGGGTGAGAAATGCGCCGTGTGCGAAGTTGAGCACGTGCATAAGGCCGTAGATGAGGCTCAAGCCCGAGGCGACGAGGAAGTACAGTGCGCCGAGTCCGATACCGGTGATGAGGGTGAGGATGACAGCGCTCATGCCGTGGCCTCCTCGTCGGCGTGGACGCCGAGCAGCTTCTGGGTCAGGGCTGCATCGTCGAGGATCTCCGCTGCCTTTCCGGTGTGCACCACGCGTCCGCCGGAGATGACGAAGGCGTCATCGGCGAGCTGCCGTACGACTTCGAGGTTCTGCTCCACGAGCAGGATGGGCACAGTCTTCGATGCCTCTGCGAGAGCATCAGCGACTTCTCCGACGATCTTGGGAGCAAGGCCCTTGGTGGGTTCATCGACGAGCAGGATCTTGTTGTCGTTGATGAGGGCGCGGGCGACCGAGACCATCTGCTGCTGACCGCCCGACAGGGTCCCGGCCTGCTGGTTCGCCCGCGCGATGAGGTCGGGAAACAGCTCAGCGACGAAATCGCGGCGCGGGTGCGCCTGGCGCTCGGCGAGGGCGAGGTTCTCTGCGACCGTCAGTGAGGCGAAGACCTCACGGTCTTCGGGCACGTAGCCGATGCCGCGCTGCACGATCTTGTGCGTCGGCAGCCGGCCGATGCTCTCCCCTGCCAGTCGCACCTCTCCGGTGCGGGCGATGAGGCCCATGATGCCGCGCAGCGTCGAAGTCTTGCCTGCGCCGTTGCGCCCGAGAACGGCGGTGATGCCGGTTGGCGGCACTGAGAAGGAGACATCTTCGACGACCTGCTGCCCGGCAATGCTGCACCGCAGGTTCGCTACTTCGAGAATCGGCTCGGTCATGCGGTCTTTCCTAGATATGCGCTCTGCACTGTCGGGTTGTCCATGATCTTCTGTGGGGTGTCGTAGGCGATGATGCTGCCGAAGTACATGACCGCAACCATGTCGACGAAGCCCAGGAGCACGTCGATGTGGTGTTCGACCATGAGCACCGTGCATGCCTTCTCCTGCTGCATCGTGCGAATGGTCTGCACGAGGCCTGCGACATCTCCGGACGCCACTCCGGCCATGGGCTCGTCGAGGAGCACGAGGCTTGCTTCGGCCACCAGCAGGACGGCGATCTCCAGCTTGCGCTTATCGCCATGGGCGATGTCTCCAGCCAGAGCGTGCGCCTTATGCGCAAGCCCGACGAGCTCGAGCGTCTCCATCGCCCGCTCAGTGGAGCGATCGTGAGCTCGGGGGAAGCGGAACAGCGAATAGCTTCCGCCGACCGAAACCTGTGCTGCAAGGCGCACATTCTCCAGCACGCTCAGACCCGGGAAATAGCTCGATGTCTGGAAGGTGCGGCCCAGCCCCGCCCGGGCCCGGGCGGGGACTGATGCCTTGGTGATGTCCTTGCCGTGCATCCGCACGATACCGGCAGTCGGCGTGATGAGGCCGGAGACCGCGTTGAAGAATGTGGTCTTGCCTGCACCATTGGGGCCGATGATCCCGACAATGGAGCCTTCCGGGACGTCCAGATCAACATCCTTGAGGATCGTCGCGCCACCGATCTGGAGTCCGAGGCCCTCAACGTGGAGAGCCGAGGCGGGTGTATCCATGAATCCAGCCCTCACTCTGCTCGCAGGATCGATCGACTGCCGATCTTCGAGATCACGGAGCGACCTCGTCGCCCGGGACGGTGTCGATGAGTTCGGGTTCGAACTCTCCGTCCTTCTCGACGAGCTTGACGTGGTACATGTCCTGGATCAGCGCGTGGTCTTCTGGACGCACGGTGTTCGAGCCCTTCGGGCCTTCGAAAGTGAAGCCCTCCAGCGCATCGATCATCGCAGGCACGTCGTTCTTGCCTTCCTTGATGGCCTCAACGATCATGATCGCTGCGTTGAAGCCGTCTGGCGTGAACAGGTCCGGCGTTCCGCCTGCCTCTTCGACGGCCTTGACCATGGTGTCGTTGATCTCGTTGTCGGGCGCGTCGGGGAAATAGTGGTTGAGGAAGCTGATGTCCTCGGAGGCTTCACCGTAGGCACCGAAGGTTGCGGCGTCACCGAGGCCGGTGACGACGGGAGCTGAATCGAAGATGCCCTGCTGGCTCATCGCCTGCCACATGGCACCAGAGGTGGCACCTGCCCACGCGACGAAGACCAGATCAGGTTCGGCGGCCACGACCTGCTTGGCAAACGGGGTGAATTCTGTGACGTCTTCAGCGACGAGGACGGAGTCGACCTCTGCTCCCTTTGCGCCGAGCACGTCCTCGACAGCCGTCACGTTGCCCTGGCCGAACGCATTGTCCTGGGCGTAGACCATGACCTTCTTGCCGTCGAGGTCATCGATGAAGGTGCCGGCGGTCGCCACGTCCTGCGCGCTCTGACGACCACTGCGGAACGTGTAGTCGTTGATGCCGGTGACGGGATCGCCTGCAGCCGGACCGGAGATGAAGAGCACCTCGTTCTGCGCAGCCTGTTCGGCGACCTTGAGTGCCACACCTGAGGAGGCGCTGCCGGCGAGGATCTTGACGTCCTGGCCGATGAGCTCCTTCGCGGAGGTCACTGCCTTGTCGGGATCTCCGGCATCATCGACGTATTCCACCTTGATTGCAGTGCCGTCGACTTCGCCGCTGCCGTCTGTCGCGTAGTCGAGTCCTGCCTTGAATCCGTCCAGGTACTGCTCGCCGTATCCGGCCAGTGGGCCGGTTTCGCTAGTCACGACACCGACAGTGACTTCCTCCGGGGCGTCTTCTCCCCCGCCGGATCCCGAGGCCGGCGCACACGCCGAGATTGCGGTGACTGCCCAGAGGGCCGTCACGCCAATGGTGAGTTTCTTCGGAACGCGCATGCGCTTGCCTTTCGTCTTCGGAAGGTGTTTATGAAACCTGGTTCAGGTATCACTCTAAAGGTAGTTCTGATTGTGACCCGGGTCAAGGACTAACGGTGATTTGTGCCACAAATGTGTAGCACGGCTCAGCGGTCACGGCAGTCACGCCCACGCGGGGCTGCGGAGTGTGTGAGCCGCGCTCCTGACTGGAGCGCGGCTCACACGACAAGGGATGGCCGTCAGTCTGCGCAGTCGCTGACGAGTGCGTAGGATTCAGCAGACTGGCGCTCCAGGCTCGTGACCGTCGCATCGCCTTGGCCCATATAGGCCCGGGTTCCGATCGCGTAGTAGGGATTGTGAGGATCCGCTCCGTAGGACACGGCACGGCCCGCGGCCTGGTGCTCGGCGTTGCTGACGGTCACGCATTCACCCACCGGATCGGGATCCGGTTGAGGGCCGGGGTCCGGTGATGGGCTCGGGTCACCCCCGGGTGGCGCGTCTTCACGTTCGATCCGGCGATTGTTCTCGAAGAAGAATGACGTGAGATACGCCGGGTAGTCGATGCTGTTGGAGGAGATGTAGGTGCCTCCTGCCCCGGTTCCAGCCGGCCAGGCGTGACCCAGACCGGTATTGCTGATGACCGACACCCGCGGACCTGAGTCGTCGGAGTACTGGACCCCAGTGCCATTGGTGTTCTGACCGGCGAGT
This sequence comes from Brevibacterium otitidis, assembly GCF_042429315.1. Classification (NCBI taxonomy): domain Bacteria; kingdom Bacillati; phylum Actinomycetota; class Actinomycetes; order Micrococcales; family Brevibacteriaceae; genus Brevibacterium; species Brevibacterium otitidis. The sequence goes on from NZ_JBHMAU010000066.1 coordinate 74,488, forward strand.
TCTGACAGGCTGAACCCCGCTTGGGTGCCGGCTCCGTAGAGTTCGGCCATGATCGCGCCGTTGAGGCGACCGTATCCCTGCGCGACGGTGTAGTCCGCACTGCCGTAGACCACGGATGTCAGCTGTGTGCCGAAGGATGCCTCCGCGTCGCCGGCAAAGGAGGTGCACGTGGCCGCGCCCTGCGCCTGGGAGACAGCAACCCGGCCGATCTGCAGTGAGGTCGTGCCGACCGTCGGGCCGGCGCTGATGCCGATGCCTGCGAACACGTCCGGGGCGAGGCAGCCCATCACCATCGCCTGGCCGGCTCCTGAGGAGAGGCCGGAGATGTAGACCTGGTTGGCGTCGATCGCAAGGTCCGCATCGCCTTTGAGTTCGGCGACGAGATCGAGGAGATTGTCGTCGTGCCTGCTCGGGGAGGTCCGGGAGTGACCGGAGTCGTAGTAGTCCCAGCACCCCATGATGACTCCGCCATCGGGGGCGTCGGGCAGGGCGACGATCATGCCATGCGCTTCAGCGGATGCAGCCCAGTTGCCGTGCTCCTGGAGGTCGGCGCTGCTCTGTGCACATCCGTGGAGGTTGACCATGAGCGCCCTGCCGGTCCCGGCGGCGTGCTCACTGGTGGGGACGTAGAGCCGAACGTTCATGCCGGCAATCGTGGCCGTTGACCAGGTCCCGGCTTTCGCGTCGGTACTCACGCCAGTCACCTCCCTATTCGCACTCTGTGATTCTGAAACGGCATCGGAAGGATGTGCAGCTGAGGCCGGTGGTGCTAGGCCGATGAGCCCGGCGGCTGAAACGCTGAGCAGTGTCAGCACGGCCGCCGCTCTCCTCGGCCGACGTTGCGATGACTGCAGTTCGGATGTGGTCGTCATTGACTCTCCCAATCAGGTGTGGAGAGGGCTCAGGTATGGCACCTCCCCCAGCCTGCTGGGCGCATCATCCGCTTAGCGGATGCAGAAAGGACTGCATGACACCTGCAGACTGTGTCTGAGAACACAGTAACGTGAAAGGCGATTCAGGTCTATAGGACTTTTGATGTAGGCGGCCCGGCACGATGCCGCCCGGGCCGCCAACGGCATTCAGTTGTCGGCGGAGTGTCCGGCGATCGTCTGGGCGGGTTCGGCCGGCGACGCGATCGTCTGGCGGGACTTCTTGGCCCAGTCGATGATGCCGATGATCACCATGACGAGGAAGAAGAGGTAGACGGCGCCGGAGAACAGCAGTCCGCCCATGATCGCCAGCGGAATGCCGACGAGGTCGACCGCCAGCCACACGAACCAGAACTCGACGATCGCCCGGCCCTGAGCATACATCGCCGCGAGCGAGCCGATGAAGATATAGGCGTCCGGGTATGGGTTCCACGACCAGTCGTTGACGGCGAGGATCCAGCCGAATCCCGCGGTTCCCGCTGCCAGTGCGGCGATGAGGACGAGACGTTCCTTCCACGTCGCCCAGCGCACGCTGATCTCACCGGTCTGCTGCTGAGAGCGCTTCCACTGGCTCCAGCCCCAGATCGCGGCGGCGATGATGACGACCTGGCGGGCGGCATTGCCGCCGAGTCCGGCAGACACGCTGGCAGAGAACAGGAAGATCGAGCCGGTGATCTGCACCGGCCAGGAGAAGATGTTGCGGCGCAGGGCGAGGAAGACGGTCGCCAGGGCGCAGATGTTGCCGATGACATCGGACCACGGAACGGGCTTGCCCATGAGTTCGAAGACGGGGGCGTTGAGCCACGAGAAGATGTCCACTGCTGTTCCGAAACCTTTCATTTCAGGCTCCGGGATTGCGACGCGTGAATAGCGCGTGACGCCGCGCAGGTCACCGACGGGTCGCCCCATCGGCTGCGCAGACGCAGACGTGCTTCCTCCCATCCGGACTTTCACCGTCGGTACTGGAATCCCACCAGTTCAGCCCCGCCATGGACGGGGGTCGCGGACTTTCACCGCCGGCTCGGACTTTCACCGACCCCGGAGCACGTACTCCTAGCCGAACTATAGGCTCAGCTTCAGCAGCGCAGCAAATCCGTCTCACCAGCACATTCAGTGCCGGCGAGGGTCAGTCGCGGGCGGCGAGGGTCAGTCGCGGGCGGCGAGGGCGAGTTCGCGCAGCTCCTCGATCGCGGCGGTGCGGTCCTCGGCGCTGTAGACCGCAGAGCCGGCCACTAGCACATTCGCTCCGGCCTCCACCGCCCGGGCGACGGTCCGGGCGGAGACGCCGCCGTCGACCTGCAGCTGGACGTCAAGTCCGGAGTCCTCGATCGCCTGCCGGGTGCGGGTGACCTTCGGCAGGCACACATCGAGGAAGGACTGGCCGCCGAACCCGGGTTCGACCGTCATGATGAGGACCTGGTCGAACTCCGGCAGCAGGTCGATGAACGGTTCGATCGGCGTGGCCGGGCGGATCGCGAGCGAGGCCTTGGCGCCCAGCGCCCGGATCTCACGGGCCAGCCGGACAGGAGCGGCGGAGGCCTCGACATGGAAGCTCACCGAGGCGCAGCCCATCTCGGCATAGACCGGAGCGTGCCGGTCGGCCTGTTCGATCATGAGGTGGGCGTCGATGGGGATCGGCGAAACCTCGCGGATCCGGTCGACCACCGGCGGGCCGAAGGTGAGGTTCGGGACGAAATGGTTGTCCATGACGTCGACATGGGCCATATCGGCCGCCGCGATCGATTCGAGTTCCTCGGACAGGCGGGAGAAGTCGCAGGACAGGATGCTGGGATGAATGCGAATGCTCACCCTTCAAGCATAGGGGCTCCGCCGGCTCTCAGCTGCCGCGGCGCAGCAGCGCCAGGAACATCCCATCGGTGCCATGGGCGTGCGGCCACAGCTGCACGGCCCGCCCGCCGCCGATCTGCGCGGAGGCGAACCGGCTCGCCGGTGCACCGGTGACCGCGGCCATGACAGCGGCCGCGTCGAGGACGTCCGCATCCGCGCCCGAGGTGGCGAGCACCTCGGCGACGATATCGATCGTCTCTGCGTGGTGCGGTGAGCAGGTGGTGTAGGCGACCACTCCCCCAGGTGCCGCCAGCGTGAGGGCGTGGGTGAGCAATTCGCGCTGGACCGGCTGGAGCGCTGCGATGTCGTCGGCGCTGCGCCGCCACCGGGCCTCCGGGCGGCGGCGCAGCGCACCCAGTCCGGTGCACGGCACATCGGCGAGCACCCGGGCATAGCGGCCGAGGTGTTCGCCGTCCAGGGTGCGGCCGTCGGTGCTGAGGACGGTGATATCCGTGTCGATGGCGCGCACGGAGTCGCGGACGAGTGCGGCACGGTGGGCGGAGACATCGCAGGCGACGACCGAGGTGCCGGAGACCGCAGCGGCAGCGGCGAGGATTGCGGTCTTGCCGCCGGGCCCGGCGCACAGATCGAGGACTGGGCCCGGCTGAGTCGCGGTGCCGTTGAGGGCCAGTGCGACAAGCTGGGAGCCTTCGTCCTGCACCCGGGCGGTGCCGGCCTGCACCTCGGGCAGGGCGTACGGGTCACCGGAGCTGAGCTCGACACCCAGCGGCGAGAGCTCGGTCAGCTCACCGCGGCCCTCAGCCATCGCCTCGCGGTCGGCCAGGCCCGGCAGGGCGGTGAGGCAGACCCGGGCCGGGGCGTTGTCGGCTTCGAGCAGGGCGGTGACTTCGGCGGCGTCGCGTCCGTGGGCGGTGAGCGAGTCGCGCAGGGCGGTGACGATCCAGGCGGGGTGGGAGTGGCTGAGGCCAAGGCGCTCGTCCTCGCTCGCATCGGCGGTGACGATCTGCAGCCAGGTGTCGCGGTCGCGTTCGCTGATCCGGCGCATGACGGCGTTGACGAATCCGGCGGCCTTCATGTGCTTGGTCGCACGCATGAGTCCGACGGTCTCGTTCACGGCGGCATGGGCTGCGGTCCGCATGCCCAGCAGCTGGTGGGCACCCATGCGCAGCGCATTGCGGGCAGGAACGTCGAGGTCGTCGACGGGGCGTTTGGCGGCGCGGGCGATGATCGCATCGTAGAGGCCGCGTCCGCGCAGCGTGCCGTAGGTGAGTTCGGTTGCCAGGCCGGCATCGGCGGTGCTCAGCGCTGCGCGGCTGAGCCGCGGCGGCAGCAGCAGATTGGCATAGGCGTCGTCTTCGTCGACGGCGATGAGCACTTCGAAGGCGATGCGCCGGCCGGGGTTGAGGCGGCTGCGGCGCTGCCGGCCCCGACCCTGTGCGTTCCGGCCCTGTGGGCTCCGACGCTGCGGTCCACCGGAGCGCGGCCGGCTGCTGTGGGGATCAGCCATCGGCTCGCTCCGCGCTGGTGTCGAAGGCGGCCTGGCCGCGGCCGCGGAGGAAGTCGGCGGCGTTCATCATCGGCTTGCCGAAGGGCTGGATGCGGTCCACGGTCACGGCCCCATCTGCGGTGCCGATGAGCACGGAGTCGTCCGGCCCGGCGGCGAGCCGGCCGGGCCGCTGCCAGGCGGGACTGTCCGCTGCCGAGGCGGGGGCGAGTCCGGCGAGCTTCGTCCGCTTACCGTCCATGAGGGCCCACGGTCCGGGAGCTGGGGTGACGCCGTTGGCGCGGGCGACGATGGCAGCACTCGGGCTGGTGAAGTCGAGTTCGGCTTCAGCAGGGGTGATCTTCTCAGCATGGCTCACCTCGCCCTGCTGAGGTGTCAGCTCGGCGGTGCCGGCAGCGAGCTCGTCGAAGGCGGATACGAGCAGTGCGGCGCCGATGCGCGCATAGGAGTCGAGCACCTCACCGGCTGGTGCTGATGGCAGGTCGAGCTGCTGCTGGGCGAGCACCGGGCCGGTGTCCATGCCGGTGTCGATGCGGAAGACGGTGAGGCCCGAGGTGGTCTGTCCGCTCATGAGCGCCCGCTGCACCGGGGCTGCGCCGCGCCACTGCGGCAGCAGGGAGAAGTGCAGGTTGTACCAGCCGTGTGCGCTGATCGACAGGGCGCGCGGGCCGGCGATCGCGCCGTAGGCGACAACGGCGACAGCATCGGGGTTGAGGGCAGCGAGCTCGTCGAGGATCTCACCGCGCAGCCGTTCGGCTTCGAGCACGGGCACGCCGGCGGCGATTGCGCGCTCCTTCACCGGGCTGGGTGTCAGCACGCGTTTACGGCCGACGGGCGCATCGGGGCGGGTAAGCACCGCGATGACCTCGTGCTCGGAGGCGAGCAGCGCCTCGAGTGCCGGAACGGCGACAGCGGGGGTTCCTGCGAAGATGATTCTCACCCGGCCAGTCTAACGACCGTGCCACCGGCATGTGCTCAGTCCTACCGCTGCCCACTGGCCCGGCTGTGAGCCGGGTCAGAGCACATCGGGGTCGTCGACGCGGGCGAAGACGGACTCTTCGCGGCGCATCGAGCGGGCTGCGATCTCGGCGGCGATGCGGCGGGTGACAGCGCTGCCAGAGGCGATCGTCGTGCCGATGATCCGCTCATAGGGCTCCTCATGAGCGAAGATGTCCCAGACCTCTCCCGCCTCGGAGGCGGCAGCGACCACCTCGGCGACGGCACGGCGCTCGCCGCGCAGCCCGATTGTGCGCACAGCAGGCGGGAAGCGCAGCTCGCTGCGCGCCTCATACTGCTCATCAGCCCAGGTGACAGGGGCGAAGTCGGTGATGACCTGGCGGATCGAGGGGTCGTCGTCCATGAGCAGGATGCGTCCGCCGTGCTGCCAGCTGCGCACGAGGCAGGCGGCGCGCATGCGGCGGGCGATGGCACGGTCGGTGGCCTGCAGGCCGGGGCCGGGCCACAGCGAGTCGAGCAGCAGCGCGAGGGCGTATCCGTTGTCGGCATAGGGCTCCGCTCCGGTTGTGGCCACGATGATGCTCGGTTCATCGGGCACCCGGTCGATGATGTGGCTGCCTCCGGAGCGGATGACCTTGACGCCGGGGAATGCGCGACCGAGCTCTTCGAAGGTGCGGTCGATTCCGGCGACGACGGATCGGATGGCGTGGCTGGAGCACTGCGGGCAGGTGAAGGTCTCTGCACGGAACCCGCAGGTGCGGCAGGCGAAGGGCCCGGTCTGGGAGGCCGCTTCGAGCTTGCCGGCGCATTGGGGGCATTCGATGACTGCGCGGCAGCCGGCGCAGGCGATGACCGGCAGGTAGCCAGCGCGCGGGACTTGGACGAGCACGGGCCCCACCGCCGGGCTCTGCTTGGTCCGGCCGAGGGCGGCTTGGGCGAGCTGAAAGCCGAGTTCGGGCAGCCGCTGGCGCTGCTGTGGGGGCAGGTCATCCGGCGGCAGCTGGCACAAAGGCGTGCGCTGCCGGTGGACGGCCGGCGGATAGCTGATCTCTCCCATCCAGCCGATGCGCACGAGCCGTTGGATCTCGACGGTGCGGTTGTAGTCGAGGAACAGGGCGGCAGCGCCGGTGTGCTGGATCCGGCTGAGCAGCACCTGGCGGGCGTGCGGGTACGGTGCGTGCTGGTCGAGGTAGTTCTCGTCACCGTCGTCGAGGCAGATGATGAGCCGGATGTCATCGGCCGGGGCGAAGGCCGCCGCGCGGGTGCCGATGATGAGGCGGCCGGTCCCCTGCAGGGCGCGCACCCAGGCCGACCAGCGCGCTGATTGGCCCTGGTCGGCCGACAGGCGGATCGCCAGGGGTGTGAGGTCGCCGAGCGCGGCTTCGAGTGCGGCGAGTTCGCGGTGATCCGGCACGAGCCACAGCACTGAGCTTCCCGTGCGCAGCACTCGCGCGGCTGCGCGCAGACCGCAGTGGATCCAGCCGGTGCCTGGCAGTGAACCGGGCAGCAGTGCCATCGCCGCCCGCGGCCCCGATGCGGGCGCCGCCGTCTCCGCCGGCTCCGCCGCGTCATCTGGCTCCGCCTGACCGTCTGACTCCGCTGCGGGAACTGACTCTGGCGCGTCCCCTGACTCCGCCGCGTTATCGTGGCCGGATCGTGCCAGCCACTCGACGATGGCAGTGAGATACGCGGCGAAGGCTGGAGGCTCATCGGGGTGGGAGCTGAGCTCATCGCAGATCTGGCGCCGCTCCACCGCCCCCAACGGCTCAGGCTCAGCTTGGCGGGCGCGCTTCTCTGCCGTCGCGTGCCGAGGCGGGATCGCCAGGCGCAGCACATCGGGCAGAGTGCCGGCGTAGCGGTCGGCGATCTCCTCGCACAGCTGCCGCAGACCGGGGGTGAGGACGACGAGGTCGGAGACGATCCGCTCGATCGCCGTCAGCTCACCCACATGGTCGGTCGTGTCCTTGCGGGCGATGATGAACCCGGAGATGAGGCGTCCGGCGAAGCGCACGCGCACGCGCACGCCCAGCTGGGCGGCTGCGTCATCGGCTTCCGTGACCGCGTAGTCGAAGGGCCGGGCCAGGTGGGGCAGCTGGGTCTCGACGAGCACCTCGGCCACCGGCAGCTGCGCGGCTGGGGTCTTGCCGCCGCGCACACGGATGCCGGTGTCGAGACTGTCATCATCACCGTCGTCGCTGATGAGCCGCGGTTGCTGACTCATGGTCGGGATCCCCTGAACGGGTCAGGAGCACAGGCGGCGCAGATCCTCTGCGCGGTCCGTGCGCTCCCACGTGAAGTTCTCGCCGCTGCGCCCGAAGTGTCCGTGGGTGGCGGTCGCGGTGTAGATCGGACGCTTGAGGTCGAGGCTGCGGATGATCATGGACGGACGCAGGTCGAACACCTCGCGCACGGCGGCTTCGATGCGCTGCGGATCGACGGTCTCCGTGCCGAAGGTCTCGACATAGAGACCGACTGGCCATGCGGAGCCGATCGCATAGGCGACCTGGGCCTCGCAGCGGCGGGCCAGTCCGGCGGCGACGACGTTCTTCGCCACCCAGCGCATCGCATAGGCGCCCGACCGGTCGACCTTCGAGGGGTCCTTGCCGGAGAAGGCGCCGCCGCCGTGTCGAGCGAATCCGCCGTAGGTGTCGACGATGATCTTGCGGCCGGTCAGCCCGGCATCACCCATCGGCCCACCGACGACGAAGGGACCGGCAGGGTTGATGTAGAACTTGGTGTCGCCGGTGTCGAGGGAGAAGTCGGCGAGCACCGGGTCGACGACCTCACGCTTGATCTCGGTCTCCAGCTGGTGCTGTCCGATCGCCGCATCGTGCTGGGTCGAGACGACGAGCGCCTCGACGGTGCGAGCGGTGTCCCCGTCGTAGCCGATCGTCACCTGGGTCTTGCCGTCGGGCCGCAGGTAGTCCAGCCGTCCGGACTTGCGCACCCGGCTCAGCTGCTCGCTCAGCCGGTGCGCAAGATGGATCGGCAGCGGCATGAGGGCGTCGGTGGAATCATCTGCGTAGCCGAACATGAGGCCCTGGTCGCCGGCACCCAGCAGGGAGTCAGCGTCGTCGAGCTCACTGCCGCTGCGGTGTTCGAGCGAAGTGGTGACGGCATCGGCGATGTTCTGGGACTGTGCGCCGATCGACACCGACACGCCGCAGGAGTGGCCGTCGAAGCCCTTCTCCGAGGAGTCGTAGCCGATGTCGGTGATGATCTTCCGCGCGATGCCGGCGACATCGGCGTAGCCGTCGGTGGAGACCTCACCTGCGACGTGGACGAGACCGGTCGTCACCATCGTCTCAACAGCGACGCGCGCATCGGGGTCCTGCCGCAGCAGTTCGTCGAGCACCCCATCGCTGATCTGATCGCAGATCTTGTCAGGATGCCCCTCGGTGACGGACTCGGACGTGAATTGACGAAGATGTTGTGTGCTCACACAGCCATCCTAACGATTCGCACGGACAGCGACAGCTGCCATGACTTCCCGTGACACATTCTCCTTCGCCCCTGCCGCGCGCAGAACTTCGCGCACGACAGCGCTCTCACCAGGGGCTTCACTGCGGGCATCGACATCGGCGAGACGTTCGTAGACGACGAGGCTGGTGTCGTCGCGGTCGAAGGCCTGCCCACCGGAGACATCGTTGAGCACGAGCATGTCGCAGCCTTTGCGCAGCAGCTTCTGCTGGGCGAGCTCCTCGGGGGTGGCGTCCGGTGAACCGGTTTCGGCAGCGAAGCCGACGATCGTCTGCCCGGACGGGCGGGTGATGACGAGGCCGGCGAGGATATCGGGGTTCTGCACGAGTTCGAGCGTCATGCCCGCATCCCCGGACTTCTTCATCTTGTGCTCAGCGCGTGCCGCCGGGCGGTAGTCGGAGACCGCAGCGCACATGATGACGATATCGGCATCCGGCTGGGCGGCCTGGCAGGCTTCCTGCAGCTCGGCCGTTGTCTCGACCCTGGTGAGGGTGATCGTCTCGCCGAGCCCATCGGTCAGCCGTGCTTCGACATTTGCGGCGATGAGGGTGACATCAGCGCCGAGGGCCGCTGCGGCCCGGGCCAGCGCGACCCCCTGCTTGCCGGAGGACCGGTTGCCGAGGAACCGCACGGGATCGAGGGGCTCACGGGTCCCGCCTGCGGAGATGAGGACGCGGCGGCCGGCGAGCACCGCCTCGGGCGCGGCAGCCGGGCCCGAGGTGTGGGTCCGGTGCGCCTCCAGCGCGGCGGTGACGATCTCCTCGGGTTCGGGTAACCGGCCGGGGCCGGAGTCCGCTCCGGTGAGTCGGCCGGTGGCCGGTTCGATGATGTGCATCCCGCGTTCGCGCAGCACCGCGACGTTCTCGACCGTGGCGGGGTTGAGCCACATCTCGGTGTGCATCGCCGGGGCCACGACGACCGGGGCGGTCGTCGTGATGACGGTCGCGGCAAGCAGGTCATCGGCACGGCCGGCGCGCAGCCTGGCGATGACGTCAGCGGTGGCGGGAGCGATGAGCACAAGATCGGCGTCCTGGCCGATCCGCACATGCTCGACTTCGTCGACGCGGTCGAACACCGTCGTCTGCACCGGCTGTCCGCTCAGCGCCTCCCAGGTGGCGGCGCCGACGAAGTTGAGGGAGGTGGCGGTGGGCACGACCTTGACGCTGTGCCCCTGTTCGCGCAGGGCGCGGACGACATGGCAGACCTTGTATGCCGCGATGCCTCCGCTGACCCCGACGACGATGTTCACTGCTCGGTGGGGGTGTCGAAGCTCAGATCGATGTCGGGGGTCTCAGCCGTGTCGAACTCATCAGCGACCGGCGGGGCGAAGTCCTCTTCGCGTGGCTCGCGGATGAGGATCTTGCCGTCGTTGACCTCGCGCAGCGCGATGGACAGCGGCTTCTCGTTCGGCTCCGGGGTGACGAGCGGACCGACGTTTTCGAGCAGGCCTTCCTGGAGCTGCGCGTAATAGGCATTGATCTGCCGGGCGCGACGGGCGGCTTCGATGACGAGCTCGTACTTCGACTCCGTCACCGCCAGCAGGTCGTCGATCGGCGGATTGGTGATACCTTTCGGTTCAGCGGACACTCAAACTCCATCAGTTGTCGGGGGTGTTGTCGACTGACAACCCCATCAATGCTACTAGTTCCTCGGCTGCTTCTGAAATGTCGTGGTTGATGACGGTGTGGTCGAACTCCGTCTCAGCAGCGAGTTCCTCTTTGGCGGTCTCCAGTCGGCGGGCCTGTTCTTCTGCCGATTCGGTGCCGCGGCCGATGAGCCGGCGGACGAGCTCATCCCAGCTGGGCGGGCCGAGGAACACGAAGCGCGCCTCCGGCATCGTCTCCTTGACCTGGCGTGCGCCCTGCAGGTCGATCTCCAGCAGCGGGTGGCACCCGGCTTCGAGTGCTTCGCGCACCGGTTGGGCCGGGGTGCCGTAGCGGTAGCGGCCGTGGACGGTGGCGTATTCGAGGAGCTCACCGTCGTCGATCATGCGGTCGAACTCCTCTTCGCTGACGAAGAAGTAGTCGATGCCCTCGCGCTCACCCTTTCGCGGCGGTCGGGTGGTGGCGGAGACGGAGAACCAGATCTGTGGGAAGTTCCTGCGGATGTGTGCGCCGACGGTGCCTTTGCCGACGGCAGTGGGTCCGGCCAGAACGGTCAGTCGTTGACTCACGCTGTTTCGAATCTCTCCAGGAGTGCAGCCTTCTGATGGACGCCGAGGCCTTTGAGGCGTCGGGATTCTGCGATGCCGATCTGCTTCATGAGCGCAGAGGCTCGGCGCTTGCCCACCCCGGGCATCGAGCGGAGCAGATCATGGACCTTCATCTTCGACAGTGCTTCATCGCCTGCGGCCTCCTTGAGCACAGTCGCCAGACTCTTCGCGCCCGATTTGAGCGCGGCCTTCGCATCAGCTCGAGCCTGCCGGGCTCTGAACGCCTTGTCGAGTGCTGCAGATCGCTGTTCCGGGGTCAAAGGTTGGAGAGCCACGTCTACTCCTTTGTGATCCTTTCCGCATCCGCGGATTTGTATCAGTGTAGACCTTCTCACCCGCTCAGTGCACGAGTCGTTTCCCGGATCCTCTCCCGCAGCGCAGGAATATCCGGCCCGGCTGACAGGATGGTGCGCCCGGCGTTGACGATGACGCGCCTATCGGCGAATGCCGGGCCGAAGACCTCGTGCAGCTCGCTCACTCCAGCGCCCTGGGCTCCGTAGCCGGGTGCGAGGATCGGGAAGTCGCCTGCTGCCAGGTCGATGCCGATGTCACGGGCCGCCGTTCCGGTCGTCGCGCCGACGACGACGCCCAGACGCGGGGCACCGAGCTGCGCGTTCACCTGCTGCACTCCGGCGATGACCTCGGCAGCGACCGCCTGCCCGCCGGTGGTGCGGGCGTGCTGGACGCGGGCGCCATCGGGGTTGGAGGTCAGGGCGAGGACGAAAGCGCCGCTGCCGTAGCGGCGGGCGCAGTCGAATGCCGGTTCCAGTGAGCCGAAGCCCAGATAGGGCGACAGGGTCACGGCATGGGCATACAGCGGCGACGCCGGGTTCATATAGGCCTCGGCGTAGCCGGCCATCGTTGAGCCGATGTCGCCGCGCTTGATGTCGAGGATCGTCGACAGTCCCGCGGCATGCGCGGCCGCGAGGATGTCTTCGAGGGCGCCCAGGCCGCGGGAGCCGTGGCGTTCGAAGAACGCTGCCTGCGGCTTGACGATGCCGCACTCCCCTGCAGCGGCCTCGACGACCCGCAGGCCGAAGTCGCGGGCGCCGGCGGCGCTGTCGGGCAGCGACCAGTCGGCCAGCAGCCCGGCGTGCGGGTCGATGCCGACGCACAGCCGACTGCGGTTGGCCTCAGGCCAGCTGCGGCCGTAGTCGTGGAACTGCGGTGTCGGCGTCTGCTCTGGGGTCGGCGTCTGCTGTGGGGTGGTCATCTGCGCGTCCTCACTCATGCCCAGTCCTGCAGGGACCGCACACCGAAGTCCGCCGCCCGCTGCCCTTCGATCGCGGTGACGGCTGCGGTGAACTCCGCGACCGTCGTCACGAGTGGGATCGAGGAGGCAACAGCCGCGGCGCGGATCTCGTAGCCGTCGGCGCGCTCCTGGCGGCCGGCCGGCACATTGATGACGAGGTCGATGCGGCCTTCGCTGATGTCGTCGAGGATCGTCCGCTCACCATCTGCAGCCTCATAGTGCTTGGCGATTCGGGTGCTGGTGATGCCGTAGCGGTCGAGCATCGCCGCGGTGCCGGCGGTGGCGACGACTTCGAAGCCCATGTCGACGAGCTGCTTGGCTGCGAGCACGGAGGAGCGCTTGTCGCGGTCGGCGACGGAGACGAAGGCGGTGCCCGAGGTGGGCAGCGCCGCTCCGGCGGCCAGCTCCGACTTGGCGAAGGCGACCGGGAAGGAGGTGTCGATGCCCATCACCTCGCCGGTCGAGCGCATCTCCGGGCCGAGGATCGAGTCGACGACTTTGCCGTCGACGGTGCGGAACCGGCGGAAGGGCAGCACCGCTTCCTTCACCGCGATCGGGTGGTCGACCGGCAGCGTCGATCCGTCGTGCTCAGCGGCGAGGATGCTGCCGCGCAGCTCCTCGATCGTGTGGCCGACGGCGATGAGGGCAGCCGCCTTGGCCAGCGGCACGGCCGTGGCCTTCGAGACGAAGGGCACCGTGCGCGAAGCCCGCGGATTGGCTTCGATGACGTAGAGCACATCGGCAGCGACCGCGAACTGGATGTTGAGCAGGCCGCGCACATTGGTGCCGCGGGCGATCGCCGCGGTGGCGTTGCGGACCTGTTCGAGGACGTTCTCCCCCAGCGTCAGCGAGGGCAGCACGGAGGCTGAGTCGCCGGAGTGGATGCCGGCCTCCTCGATGTGCTCCATGATCCCGCCGATGTAGGTCTCATGTCCGTCGTAGAGGGCGTCAACGTCGATCTCAACAGCGTCCTCGAGGAAGCGGTCGACGAGCACCGGCCGGTCGATCGACACCTCGGTGGCGGTGGCCATGTAGTTCATCAGCTGTTCGGTGTCGTAGACGATCTGCATGCCGCGACCGCCGAGCACATAGCTCGGGCGCACGAGGACCGGATAGCCGATGTCCTCGGCGATCGACTGCGCCTCGTCATAGGTGGTGGCGGTGCCGTGCTTGGGTGCGCGCAGTCTCGCCTCGGCGAGCACCTGGCCGAACTCGCCGCGGTCCTCAGCCAGGTGGATGGCCTCCGGCTGGGTGCCGAGCACCGGAACGCCTGCGGCCTTGAGCTGATCGGCCAGGCCGAGCGGGGTCTGTCCGCCCAGGGTGCAGACGACGCCGGCGACCGGTCCGGCCTGCTTCTCGGCGTGGTAGACCTCCATGACGTCTTCGAAGGTCAGCGGTTCGAAGTACAGGCGGTCGGCGGTGTCGTAGTCCGTCGAGACGGTCTCGGGGTTGCAGTTGACCATGATCGTCTCGTAGCCGGCCTCGGCCAGCGCCATCGTCGCGTGCACGCACGAGTAGTCGAACTCGATGCCCTGACCGATCCGGTTGGGACCGGATCCGAGGATGATGACGGCTTCGCGTTCGCGCGGCAGCACCTCGGTCTCGGCGTCGTAGCTGGAGTAGTGGTACGGGGTCTTCGCTTCGAACTCGCCGGCACAGGTGTCCACGGTCTTGAACACCGGGCGCAGGCCGAGCGCCTGCCGCACTGCGGTGACGACGGATTCGTCGAGGTGGCGCAGCTGGCCGATCTGGGCATCGGAGAAGCCGTGGTTCTTGGCCAGGCGCAGCGTGTCGACATCGAGGCTGTCGGCAGCGGCGACCTCAGCGGCGACCTCGTTGATGAGCTGGATCTGGTCGAGGAACCACGGGTCGATGTCGCAGGCCTCGTGCACCTCGTCGACGCTCATCCCGGCGGCCAGCGCCCGCTGCACGGTGTAGAGGCGTTCGGTGGTGGCGTGCCCGAGCTCGGCGATCACCTGGGCGCGGGCCTCCGAAGTGGAGATGTCGAGCGGGGCGTTCCAGGAGAAGGAGGAGTTCTTCTGCTCGATCGAGCGCATCGCCTTCTGCAGCGCGGTGGTGAAGTTGCGGCCGAGCGCCATCGCCTCGCCGACGGACTTCATGGTCGTCGTGAGGGTCGGGTCGGCGGCCGGGAACTTCTCGAAGGCGAAGCGCGGCACCTTGACGACGATGTAGTCGAGAGCCGGTTCGAATGCAGCCGGCGTGACCTCGGTGATGTCGTTGGGGATCTCATCGAGGCTGTAGCCGATCGCCAGCTTCGCGGCGATCTTGGCGATCGGGAAGCCGGTGGCCTTCGAGGCCAGCGCCGAGGACCGGGAGACGCGCGGGTTCATCTCGATGACGACGATCCGGCCATCATCGGGGTCGATGGCGAACTGGATGTTGCAGCCGCCGGTGTCGACGCCGACCTCGCGGATGACGGCGATGCCGATATCGCGGATCTGCTGGTATTCGACATCGGTGAGCGTCAGCGCGGGGGCGACGGTGATCGAGTCGCCGGTGTGCACGCCGACCGGGTCGACGTTCTCGATCGAGCACACGACGACGACATTGTCGTTCTTGTCGCGCATGAGCTCGAGCTCGTACTCCTTCCAGCCGAGGATCGACTCCTCCAGCAGCACCTCATGGGTGAGGGAGTCGACGAGTCCGTCACCGGCGATGCGGCGCAGATCGGCTTCGTCGAAGGCCATGCCGGAGCCGAGCCCGCCCATCGTGAAGGAGGGCCGGACCACCATCGGGTAGCCGAGCTGCTCGGCGGCCGCGAGGCACTCCTCCATCGAATGGCAGATCGCAGAGCGGGCGACCTCCGCGCCGCAGCGTTCGACGACCTGCTTGAACTGCTGGCGGTCCTCACCGCGCTGGATCGCGTCGATATCGGCACCGATGAGTTCGACGCCGTACTTCTCCAGCACGCCAGCCTCATGCAGGTTGATCGCGGCGTTGAGAGCGGTCTGCCCGCCGAGGGTCGGCAGCAGGGCGTCGGGGCGCTCCTTGGCGATGATCGTCTCGATGACGCTCGGGTCGATCGGCTCGACGTAGGTAGCGTCGGCGAGCTCCGGGTCGGTCATGATCGTCGCCGGATTCGAGTTCACGAGGATGACGCGCAGGCCCTCGGCCTTGAGCACGCGGCAGGCCTGGGTGCCGGAGTAGTCGAACTCGCAGGCCTGGCCGATGACGATGGGCCCGGATCCGATGACGAGGACGGAGGAGAGATCGTCCCTCTTAGGCATTGGCAGTGTCTCCTTCGGTCTGGGCGGTGGTGGTCTCGATGCTCGGTGTCACGCCGGCGGCACCGTCGAGCAGCTCGATGAACCGGTCGAAGAGGTCGCGGGCGTCGTGCGGACCGGCAGCTGATTCGGGATGGAACTGGACGGAGAAGGCTGGGATGTCGAGGCAGCGCAGACCTTCGACGACCTGGTCGTTGAGGCCGATGTAGCTGACGGCGACCCGCCCGAGGTGCTCACCGGCCGGTGCGGTGACGACCTCGCGCAGCGGGGCGTCGACGGCGAAGCCGTGGTTCTGGGTGGTGATGTGCACCCGTCCGTTGGCGGTGTCGAGGACCGGCTGGTTCGAGCCGCGGTGGCCGAAGGGCAGCTTGTAGGTCTCGAAGCCGAGCGCACGGCCGAGCAGCTGATTGCCCAGGCAGATGCCGAAGAACGGGATCTTCGCCTCCAGCACCTGCCGCAGCACCGCGATCGCGTTGGCGGCCGTGGCCGGGTCGCCCGGGCCGTTGGAGAAGAACACGCCGTCCGGGCGCAGCTCGCTGAGCTGTTCGAAGGTGAAGTCCTCTGGCACGACGGTCGTCTCGATGCCGCGGGCAGCGAACTGGTCGAGGGTCGTCGTTTTGATGCCGAGGTCGTAGGCGACGATGCTGTGCTTCTTCTCCCCCACGGCCGGGATCGTGTAGGGCTCCGCGACGGTGACCTCGGCGCTGAGGTGGGAGCCCGCCATCGGGGCGGTGGCCTGCACCTCGGCGAGGAGCTCTGCGGCGGGGCGCTCCGCCGCGGGACCGGAGAAGATCCCGGCGCGCATCGCGCCCTTGTCACGCAGGTGGCGGGTGAGCGCGCGGGTGTCGATATCGGTGATGCCGACGATGCCGCGCTCTGCGAGCCGGGCTTCGAGATCGCCGGTGGCCCGCCAGTTCGAGCGGCGGCGGGCGGCGTCGCGGACGACATAGCCGGCGGCCCAGATGTCGCGCGACTCGTCGTCTGCGTCGTTGACTCCAGTGTTGCCGATGTGCGGCATCGTCTGGATGACGATCTGCCGCCGGAAGGACGGGTCGGTGAGGATCTCCTGATAGCCGGTCATCGAGGTGACGAACACGGCCTCACCGGTGGTCGAGCCCTCAGCGCCGTAGGCGCGGCCGGTGAGGGTGCGGCCGTCGTCGAGGACGAGGACGGCAGGTGGGCGCTGGTGCAGGGTCATGAATCCTCCCCGAGGAGCTGGCGGATGGAAGCGAGGGTCGGTGTGCGGTCAGCGGAATGGCGCGGCCGGAAGCCGGTGTCGACGAGGGTGTCGCCGAGCCGCCAGGTGACGATGATGAGCCCGTCGCGTTCGACGAACTTGCCGATCATCCCCGAATCGGTGCGCACGCCTTCGAGTGCGGCTGCTGGGATGAGAATGTCGGGCACGCCGTCGCGGTCGAGGACGATGCCGGTGCCGCTGATGCCCAGTGAGGCGGTGGTGCGGACGCCGAGGTGGTGGACGGCGACGCGTTCGAGCGGCTCGGCCGCCAGGGTGGTCGCCACATAGGTGCCTGCGATGGGTGGCGAGCTCAGCCGCAGGTCCGCAGCCGGCGCCTCGGGCGCGGGGATCGCGCTCTGGCGGCGCTGCCGTCCAGTCCAACCCCACCACATGAGGGCGAAGAGCCCGATGATGACGGCGACGATGATGAGGGTCGGAATCAGGCGATCCATGCGCCGCCTCGGGTGATGGGGTGCGGCTCAGCCAGCTGGGAGTCGGCGACGACGCGGTGGCCGTAGAGGATCGTGTGGACGATCCGGCTGGAGACCTCGATCCCGGCGAAGGGGTTGTTGCGGCCCATCGTCGCGTGCGACTCAGGGGTGATGCGGTCATCGGCGTCCGGGTCGACGAGCACGAGGTTCGCGCCGGTGCCGATCTCCAGGCTGCCCTGTTCGCGCAGGCCGGAGATCCGTGCCGGCGTCGTCGACATGACGCGGGCGATATCGGCCCAGCCGAAGTCGTATTCGGCCATTGCCTCGACGACGATCGGCAGCGCCGACTCCATGCCGACCATGCCCATCGCCGCGGCGGTCCATTCGCAGCACTTGTGCTCCGAGGGGTGCGGGGCGTGGTCGGTGCCGATGATGTCGATGGTGCCGTCGGCCAGTCCGGCGCGCACGGCGTCGACATCGGCCTGGGTGCGCAGCGGCGGGTTGACCTTGTAGACGGGGTCGAAGCTGCGGACGAGCTCATCGGTGAGCATGAGATGGTGCGGGGTGACCTCGGCGGTGACCTGCACGCCGCGGGACTTCGCCCAGCGCACGAGGTCGACCGCGCCCTTGGTCGACAGGTGGCAGATGTGCAGGCGGGAGCCGACGTGCTCGGCGAGCAGGATGTCGCGGGCGATGATCGCCTCCTCGGCTACCGCCGGCCAGCCGGGCAGGCCGAGCTCGGAGGATACGACGCCTTCGTTCATCTGCGCGTCTTCGGTCAGGCGCGGCTCCTGGGAGTGCTGGGCGATGACGCCGCCGAAGGTCTTGACGTACTCCAGGGCGCGGCGCATGATAAGCGGATCGAACACGCACAGCCCGTCATCGGAGAAGATCGTGACACCGGCCGCTGAACGGGCCATGGCGCCGAGTTCGGCCAGCTGGGTGCCCTTCTGTCCGACGGTCACTGCGCCGATCGGCACCACCTCGGTGTAGCCGGCTTCGCGCCCGAGGTGGTAGACCTGCTCGACGACGCCGGCGGTATCGGCCACCGGTGCGGTGTTGGCCATCGCGTGCACAGCGGTGAAGCCGCCGCGGGCAGCGGACTGGGAGCCGGTGAGCACAGTCTCGGCGTCCTCGCGGCCGGGTTCGCGCAGATGGGTGTGCAGGTCGACGAGGCCGGGCAGGGCGATGAGTCCGGTGGCGTCGATGACCTCATCCGGGCTGCTGAGGGAGGCGGGGTCGATGAACCGCCCGTCGGCGATCGCGATGTCGCCGACCTCCTGGCCGAGGATGTTCGCACTGCGGATGAGCAGCGATGTCATAGGGCACCTTCCTGTCCGGTGAGCAGACTGTAGAGCACGGCCATGCGCACAGCCACGCCGTTCTCCACCTGGTTGAGGATGACCGCGCGCGGGGAGTCGGCGGCCTGCGCGCAGATCTCAAAGCCGCGGTTCATCGGGCCCGGATGCATGATCGCCGTGTGCTCGGGCAGCCGGCGGTAGCGGGTGGCGGTCAGGCCCCACAGCCGGCTGTACTCGCGGGTGTTGGGGAAGAACGACTGGTGCATCCGCTCGAACTGCACGCGCAGCATCATGACGGCGTCGAAGTCATAGGCGTCGAGGGCGTCGTCGAAGTCGTAGAACACCTCGGCCGGCCAGGTGTCGACGCCCCACGGCAGCAGGGTCGGCGGGGCGATGAGCACGACCCGGGCGCCGAGGGTGGTGAGCAGATGGACGTTCGAGCGTGCGACCCGCGAGTGGAGGATGTCGCCGACGACGGCGATCGTCGTGCCGGCCAGGTCGGTGCCGCGGGCGCTGCCTCCCGGGCCCGAGGCGGGGGAACCGGTGAGCGTGCGCCGCAGCGTGAAGGAGTCGAGCAGCGCCTGGGTGGGGTGCTCGTGCGTGCCGTCGCCGGCGTTGACGACCCCGGCGTCGATCCAGCCGGTGGTCGCCAGCCGGTAGGGGGTGCCGGAGCCGTTGTGGCGGACGACGACGGCATCGGCGCCCATTGCGCCCAGCGTCTGGGCGGTGTCCTGCAGGCTCTCGCCCTTGGAGACGCTCGATCCCTTCGCAGAGAAGTTGATGACATCGGCTGAGAGCCGCTTGGCGGCGGCTTCGAAGGAGATGCGGGTGCGGGTGGAGTCCTCGAAGAAGAGGTTGACGACGGTGTGGCCGCGCAGCACCGGCAGCTTCTTCACCGAGTGGGTGCTCACCTGCGTCATCTCCTCAGCGACGTCGAGGAGGCCGATGGCGTCCTCCCGGCTGAGGTCAGCGGTCGACAGGAGGTGCTTCATGCCTGGCCTCCCTCCGCCTCGGCGGTCTCCGGCCAGGAGATCGTGACGGTGTCCTCGCCGTCGATCTCATCGAGGCCGACGAAGACGCGCTCCTCGATGGCGGTCGGCAGGTTCTTGCCGACGTGGTCGGCGCGGATCGGCAGGCAGCGGTGGCCGCGGTCGACGAGGACGGCGAGGCGCACTGCGGCGGGGCGGCCGATATCGGCGATCGCGTCGAGGGCCGCGCGGATGGTGCGCCCGGAGAACAGCACATCGTCGACGAGCACGACGGTGCGCCCGTCGATGCCGCCGGGCGGGATGCGAGTGGGTTCAGGTGCACGGAGCTTGCCGTGGCGCAGATCGTCACGGTACATCGTGATGTCGAGGCTGCCGCAGATCTGGGCGGGGGCGACGCCGGGTTCGATGGCGGCGATCTTGGCGGCCAGCCGCTGGGCCAGCGGGACGCCGCGGGTGGGGATGCCGAGGATCGTCAGATTGCCGGCGCCTTTGTTGCTTTCGAGGATCTCATGGGCGATCCGCGTGACGGCGCGGGACATCTCGTCGGCGTTCAGGACAGTGCGAACACGCATGTGCGGTCCCCCTTCTCCGCCTCACAGGACGGTGGTTAAAGGAGTGTCGTCTGCACACGAGTGTACCCCCTCGGGCCGCGCCCGGAACCGGCTGGGTGGTGTGCCCGGCAGGCTGTGATTAGACTCTCACCACAATGCGACGCACTTGAGCGCCCCGAGCCCGGCCCGACTGCGCCGGGCGCACCCGCCCTTTGTGAGGAGAACCGCGTGAGTTCCACAGCATCACACGCACAGCTGCCCGCCCTCGACCTCGACGTCCACAATGCCGGGCTTCCCGCCGAGGTGTCGTTCGCCACTGCGACCTACCCCACCGCTGATGGCGAGCACACGTGCGGATACCTGCACGCCGGCAGTGCCGACGATCCGCTCATCGTGTTCCTGCACGGCTGGCCGGAGCTCGGGCGCTCCTTCGCCCCGCTGCTGCCGATGATCGCAGCTGAGGGCTATTTCGCCGTCGCCCCGGATATGCGCGGCTACGGCGCTTCGACGATCTATGCGGATCCGACGGCCTACGCGATCGAGAATGCAGTCGCCGATGTGCGCGGCCTCATCAGCGCACTCAGGCCGGGTGCGGACGCCGAGGCGATCGTCGTCGGCCATGACTACGGCGCCCCGGTCGCCTGGACCTTCGCTGCCGCGCATCCGGAGATGTGCCGGGCCGTGGCCGGGATGTGCGTGCCGCACCTGCCGGCAGGCGCGTCGATGACTGCGCATGTCAATCGGTCGATGTACCCGGAGGACACTTTCCCCCACGGCCAGTGGGACTATATGGTCGCCCACCAGCAGATGCCGGAGAAGCTCGCAGCGGAGTTCGATGCCGATGTGCCCGGCTTCATCGCCACCATCATGCGCCGCGGCAATCCGAAGCAGATGTCGAAACCTGCCCTGCAGTCCAAGATCCGGGTCCGAGGCGGTTGGTTCCCTGAGGGCGTGCCGTTCGAGGAGCGCGATCCCCGGGTGCTGAGCGAAGAGGACTTCGCTGCGCTCGTCGTCTCGCTCTCACGCACCGGTTTCGCCTACCCGAATGCCTGGTACCGCAATGTCGAGGCGAATGCCGCCTTCACCGAGAGCCTGCCCGGCGGCGGGCGGATCACTCAGCCGGCGCTGTTCGTCCACGCCCGCTACGACCAGGTCTGCGACACTCTCGGCTCCACTCTGGCAGAGCCGATGCGCGAGGCGATCCCGCAGCTGACCGAGCGCATCATCGAGGCCGGCCACTGGGTGGTGCAGGAGAAGCCGATCCACACCGCCGAGGTGCTCACCGACTGGCTCGAATCGCTGCCACATTCGGCGTGAGCCCGGCGACCTACCTCCGCGGAGCGGCCATATGCAGGATTCAACGAACTATCAGAAGCGGATCTGCGCCGGAAAGCTGATCCACTGTAATGTGCCAACAGCATTGAACCCGCACCGCACCTTCAATTCAGTTCTTAAAGAACCCAGATGCACGATTCTCTCGGCATCCGACTCCGTGCAGTTCGTTGAACTAACGAACCAGATTCGATTTCCCGAGCGCTTCAGCGCGACTTTCCCACTAAACTCCGCAGCGTTCATCAACGGTGAAGTGCCTGACAGGTAGCCGCAATAGTGTATCAGCTCAATGCCAAGCAAGCGCCCATCGAGATAGTAGTCGACGCTGGTTCCAGGGTCCATGCAACCAGATTCATAGAGCGTGATAACAGGCAAGCCCGATCGACCGCCATTGGGAACCGTCAAATAGAGCGCACGAGCTTCACTGTCGCGTTTAAAGCAAAACTCCATCGCACCTCGCATTTAAAGCCGTCTAACCACAACACCCGCCCGCATTCGCACTGCGGAGACCTCGCTCCAGCGCAGTTCGAGGAACACTACTACACTGAAACCAGTCGGCCAGTGGTGGCTGGCGTACCGCTATGAACTCTCCACCAAGCTCGGGGCGATCCAATCCTCATCCCCGGTACGGCCCTGATCAACTGGTACGGGCAGAACTTCGAGTTCATGCCCGAGCTGAGCTGGCCCTACACCGCCTGGGTCCAGATCGCCGGAGTGTTCCTGCTCGCCGCCCTTCCCATCTACGTCATCAAGCGCGCCGGACAACTCTGATGACCCTCCCACCCCACCACTCCCACTGCGTCATTTGCTCAAGCCGTTGAGAGTTGGATAGGGTGGTAGGTTGGGGCCGACAGGCCCCCACAGCGTGTGTGAGGAGGTGATCCGTCGTGAGTGACGAACACAGTCGATCGATGTGCCCGAGCGGGGCGACGGGTCGGCCCCGAAAGGTGTCGAGCGCGGTCCGCCGGGGCCCGACAACCATTTTCCAGCGACGCTGACACGCCCGCGCATGCCCCATCTTCGGCACCCGGCGTTCTGCCGCGTCCGAACCCGATGGGAGACACTTCCATGCATACCCTCTACGCCCGCGCCCGGCTTCTGACCTCGCCGCCGCTTAGCCCCACGCCCGGCCTCCCGCCCCGCCCGCCGCGGAACAAGAAGAAGAACACCGACCCGCGGGCCTCGAACCTTCCCGGCGGTCAGCAGCGGCTTCTGGTGGAGTCGGCGAAGCTGCCCGCCGAGGCGACCCTGGACACGTTCAGCACCAGCTGCAAAGGCCTGACCGAGGACGCGGTGGCCCAGGTCCGCGCCCGTTACGGCCGCAACGAGGTCCGCCACGACAAGCCCGCCCCGGCGGTGGTGCAGTTCGCCGCGACCTTCGTCAACCCGTTCATCCTGATCCTGATCTTCCTGGTCGCGATCATGGTGTGCACCGATGTGATCTTCGCTGACCCCGCCGAGGGGCCGGACTTCACCGGCGTGATCACGATCAGCATCATGGTCTTGGTCAGCACCACCGCGGCGGTGACCCGCATGGTCGCCGGCAAGCCGGTCACCGGTGAGCGGCCGATCGAGGAGATCGTGCGCGGCGACATCGTCCAGCTCGCCGCCGGTGACATGATCCCCGCCGACGTGCGGTTCCTGCGCACCAAGGACCTGCAGATCAACCAGGCCATGCTCACCGGTGAGGCCATGCCGGCGGAGAAGACGGCCCAGCCTCACCCGGGCGCCACGACCGCGACCATCATCGACGCACCGAACCTGGGGTTCATGGGTACCTCCGTGGTCTCCGGGTCCGGTACCGCGGTTGTGATCGGCGCCGGCACGCTCAGCTACTTCGGCCGGATGTCCTCGGCGATCGTCGGGGTGCGCCCCGAGACCGCTTTCGACGCCGGGATCAAGAAGGTCAGCTTCACCCTCATCAAGTTCATGCTGGTGATGGTGCCGGTGGTGTTCCTGATCAACGGCCTCACCAAGGACTGGACCAGCGCGTTCCTGTTCGGAGTGACCACCGCGGTCAGCCTGACCCCGGAGATGCTGCCCCTGATCGTCACCGCCAACCTCGCCAAGGGCGCACGGTTCATGGCGGCCCGCAAGGTGATCGTCAAGCGGCTCAACAGCATCCAGAACTTCGGCGCGATGGACGTGCTCGCCGTGGACAAGACCGGCGCCCTCACCGAGGACCGCATCGTCTTGGAGCGCCACCTGGACGTCACCGGCCGCACCAACCGGACCACGCTGCGCTACGCGACCCTGAACGCGCACTTCCAGACCGGGCTGCGCAACCTCCTCGATACAGCGATCCTCACCGCCGCCGGACCGAGCGAGCTGGACCGGGTGCGCCGCGGATATACGCTGATCGACGAGATGCCGTTCGACTTCGTGCGGCGTCGGATGTCGGTGGTCGTCGACGACGGCTTCGCGCAGACGATCATCACCAAGGGCGCCGTCGAAGAAGTCCTGGCACAGTGCACCACCGAGCTGAACGACGGCGACAAGACCCGCCTGAGCGCCGCACGCCGCAGCGAGCTGGACGCGCTGGTGGCCGAGCAGAACGAAGCCGGGATGCGGGTGCTCGCCGTGGCCGTGCGATCGGTGGCCCGCCAAGGTCAGACCGCCGAGTACAGCACCGCCGATGAGCGGGAGATGACCCTGGTCGGCTTCCTGACCTTCCTCGACCCGCCCAAGGCCACGGCGGGAGCTGCGATCGCCAGCCTGAACGGACACGGCGTGGCTGTGAAGATCATCACCGGCGACAACCCACTGGTGGCTGCCACCGTGTGCCGGCAGATCGGCGTCGAGCCGGGCACCATCATCCTCGGCTCCGACATCGAGCAGCTCACCGCGGCGGAACTGGGAGAGCTGGCCGAGCACACCACCGTGTTCGCGAAGGTCAGCCCCTCACAGAAGGCCCGGATCGTTGCGGCCATGCGGGAGCACGGACACACCGTGGGGTTCATGGGCGACGGCATCAACGACGCCCACGCGCTGCGCACCGCCGACGTCGGTATCTCCGTCGACACGGCCGTGGACATCGCCAAGGAGTCCGCCGACATCATCTTGCTGGACAAGGACCTCACCGTGCTGGAAGGCGGGGTGCTCGAAGGGCGCCTCACCTTCGTCAACACGATGAAGTACATCAAGATGACCGCGTCGTCGAACTTCGGCAACATGTTCTCGATCCTGGTCGCCAGCGCGATGCTGCCGTTCCTGCCGATGATCCCTCTGGTCGTCCTGGTACAGAACCTCGCCTACGACCTTTCGATGCTCACCCTGCTGTGGGACAAGGTCGACGAGGGCGACATCAAAGCGCCCCGCACGTGGGAGTCCAAGAGCCTGTCCAGGTTCATGGTCTTCCTCGGCCCGACCTCGTCCATCTTCGACATCACCACCTACCTGCTGATGTGGTTCGTGTTCCAGGCCAACTCGCCCGAGATGGCCGCCCTGTTCCAGTCCGGCTGGTTCATCGAGTCGATCATCTCCCAGACCCTGATCGTGCACATGCTGCGCACCCGCCGTATCCCGTTCATCCAGTCCCGGCCCAGCCTGCCGGTGCTGCTAGCCACCGCAACGGTCTGCGTCTTCGGGCTCATCCTGCCGTTCAGCGGATGGGGTCAGGCGCTGGGGCTGGTAGCCTTGCCCTGGACATACTTCCCGTGGCTGATCCTCACCCTGACCACGTACTGCGTGCTCGTGCAGGGCGTCAAGACGCTGTTCATCCGCACGTTCGGCGCCTGGATCTGACCCACCACCCACGGGGTTCGGCCGAGCAGAACCCGGCCGCACCCCGCACCCATGCCCTCCACACCCACGACGCCCCGCACTCGGCGACGCATCACCCCGCGACGCCGGGTCGCCCCACGACTACGCAAAGGACACCCATCATGATCGACGCGATCGACATCGCCATCCGCATCATCGCCGGCGTCGGATTCGGCACCCTCATCGGATTCGAGCGTCAATGGCGCGCCCGCACCGCCGGGGTGCGCACCAACGCGCTGGTCAGCCTGGGCTCGACCCTGTACGTGATCATGGGCGCCTACAGCTTCGACGGACCCGGCGCCGACCCCACCAGGGTGGCCGCACAGATCGTCTCCGGCATCGGCTTCCTCGGCGCCGGCGTCATCATGAAGCAAGGCGCGTCCATCTCCGGACTCAACACCGCCGCCACCCTCTGGGCATCGGCTGCGGTCGGCGCGCTGGCTGGGGGAGGGATGGTGTGGGTCGCCGCTGCCGGCACGGTCGTCGTGATCGCCGCGAACGTGCTGCTGCGCCCGGTGGGACGGATGCTGGATCGCCGTCCCGGCTCCACCGGACGGGAGAAGAACACCGAGGTCGAGTACACCTTCGAGGTCCGCTGCGCCCGCGAGAACGAGGTCGCCGTTCGCGCCATCGTCTTCGATGCCGTGCACCGTCCCGACCTCACCGTGCAGTCCGTCGCCGCCACTGACCTGCCCGATGATCTGGTCGTCATCACCGCGACGGTAACCAGCCTTGAGCGGGATGACCGTCAGATCGAACAGGCGATCGCCGACGTGATCCACACCCCCGAAGTGCTCGGAGTGCGGTGGAGCGCCGAAGACATCAGCCCCGTGGACTGACCGCCCCGGCGGTCTCGAACCGCGGCAGCCGCGGCGGGCGCCGCTGATCGGCCGACCCGGCGAGGATCCCGTCCGGGGCGATATGGGAGAACATCTGCTCGATCACGGTGAGGATGTGCGGGTCCTCCACCCGGTACAGCTGCCGGCGTCCCTCACGGCGGGCAGTGACGATCCCCGCCGCGCGCAGCTTCGCCAGATGCTGGCTCGCCGCCGGAACGTTCGACCCGGACTACTCAGCCAGCGTCGAGACGTCGTACTCCCCGGTGGCCAGCAGCCACACCAGGTGCAGCCGGCTCGGGGCCGACAGCATGTCGAACGTCGCCGCCGCCAGTTGCGCGTCGGTCACCGGGCGGGGCTATCTGTGAGGTTCCATCCCTCCATCATCCAAACGATCTGAGATATGCGCACGTCATTGAGCGTTGAGTATGCTGAGGGGTGACCCATATCGGGCCGCAGACACCGGAGGTGAACGGTATGAGTTCAGACCCTGCCAGTACCGCCTGCTGGTGCCTTCGCTGCCCGCCACGCTGATGCTCTGAGGGTGCTCGGCGCGGCCTGTCCCGCACCCTCCAGGAGACCGTGATGGCTACGCCGCGCCCCTTTCACCAGCCAGGGCTCCTCGCTGCGCGCCCGCAGCCACATCGCGGCCGACGCGGTCGTGCTCGGGCGTCGCCGTGCTGTTCTGGTTGGTGATCCATCTCTCCCACGGGATCACCGCACCGTTCGATCAGGTCACCGCCCCCTCCACCGCCTCCACCGACCCGGCGAACCTGCCCTACTATGCGGCTCGTTCGCTGCTGCGCATGTTCGCGGCCCTGGCCGTCTCAGTGGTGTTCACCTTCGTCTACGCCACCGCCAAACCACCCAAACCCCTCACACACAAATAACTTGACACCCTCCCAACGAAGACACTGCCCAGACAGCGTTGGACGAGTTCGCAGCCTCTGAACTGGGGCAGAAATACCCCTCAGCGGTCGCGACCTGGACCAACGCCTGGGACCGGTTCACTCCGTTCCTAGCGTTCCCGCCAGCCCTTAGACGGGTGATCTACACGACGAATGCGATCGAGTCGCTGAACTATCAGCTGCGCAAGATCACGAAGAACCGGTCCCAGTTCCCCACCGATGAGGCCGTCGTGAAACTGTTCTGGCTAGCGATCTGCAACATCGAGGACAAACGAGCCCGTGAACGCGCCAAAGAACGCGGCAAACCCGCCCACCAGCGCAAAGCCGCCGGACGGCTCATCGAGGGCCAGCAGACCACGAACTGGAAACAAGCCCTGGCCCAGCTCGCTGTGGCCTTCCCCGACCGCATGGAACCCTACCTGTGAAAACCGCCCCATACACACTCAAGTTGACAAGCCCTATGCCATCGAT
Organism: Brevibacterium otitidis; assembly: GCF_042429315.1. Classification (NCBI taxonomy): domain Bacteria; kingdom Bacillati; phylum Actinomycetota; class Actinomycetes; order Micrococcales; family Brevibacteriaceae; genus Brevibacterium; species Brevibacterium otitidis. Next base: position 101,694 of record NZ_JBHMAU010000066.1, read on the forward strand.
TCGCGAATGAAATCGCGGCTGGCTGTAGCAGCGATTGACGATGCTGTGGCCCGTCGTGGCGGGCCCAGCGTTGTGGCCGGTTGAATCCGCCTTCTCTGTCCTCGAATCCCGGTCACAACCTCCCGAGGAACCACAACTAGACGCTTCGCCCCACGCTGGATTATCAAGATCCTGATTGCCCAACTTGTGTATGCCGGTGTGCCTCACCGACAGCCGCTACCAACGTTGGCCACAAAGCCAACAGCATGTCCTATCGCTCCGGTGATGTTCGGTTGAAGCCAGCTACCAGCACGTGCCGAGAGCCGATGAGGCTTGCGCTGTGAACACGCGCAACCGTTAACACTCTTAGAATGGTGGCTATATCAGAATGCTCACTTAACAGCTTGGTCATTGCAATCATGCTTCCTGCTGCAGACTCCGACGCTGAAGAACGCTGCCTCGGCTCAAGAGGGTCAGCGAGAATCTGCCGCGCCTGGGTCGACTTCTGAGCTCTCAGCGAGCTGGATCGATGCGGCATCAGCCAGCGCCACCTCGGATGCGGAGGCCTTCGGCGCTGCGATCGGCGGCTGAGCCTCGCCGGTGCGGCGCTTGCGGCTGACGGCATCGAGCACGGCGTTGATGAACCGCGGGGAGTCATCGCGCGAGTAGCTCCTGCCGAGCGCGACCGCCTCATCGATGGCAACGGGATCGTCGACGTCGTCGTTGTGCATGATCTCCCAGATGCCCATGCGCAGCAGCGCCCGGTCGACAGCCGGCATACGCGAGACCGGCCAGTCGGTGACGAACTCCTCGATGAGCCCGTCGATCTCGCCGCGGTGCTCGACCACGCCGGAGACGATCTCGACAGCGTAGGGCTTCATCGGATAGTCCGGATCACCCGAGCGCATGCGGATGAGCTCGGGCTCCGGCAGACGACGCTGCTCAGCTTCGAAGAGCAGTTCGAGAGCGCGCTTGCGGGCGCGGGTGCGGGAGTTCACTCCTTGACGCGGCCGAGGTACTCGCCCGAACGGGTGTCGACCTTGACCTTGGTGCCCTCTTCGAGGAACAGCGGCACCTGGATCTCATAGCCGGTCTCGACGGTCGCCGGCTTCGAACCGCCGGTCGAGCGGTCGCCCTGCAGGCCCGGCTCGGTGTGGGTGATGACGAGTTCGACGCTCGGCGGCAGCTCGATGTAGAGCGGGGTGCCGTCGTGGAAGGCAACCTGCACCTTCTGGTTCTCCAGCATGAAGTTCGCTGCATCGCCGACGAGATCCGGGGAGATCGCGACCTGGTCGTAGTCCTGCTGGTCCATGAAGACGTAGTCGGTGCCGTCGTTGTAGAGGTACTCCATGTCACGGCGGTCGACATTGGCGGTCTCGACCTTGGTGCCGGCATTGAACGTCTTGTCGATGATCTTGCCGGAGGTCACGTTCTTGATCTTCGTGCGCACGAAAGCCGGTCCCTTGCCGGGCTTGACGTGGAGGAACTCGAGCACCTGCCACAGCTGGTTCTCGATCTTGAGGACCATGCCGTTCTTCAAGTCGTTGGTCGTTGCCAATGGAAATCCTTCGCAGTCGATGACGGCGCCGTTCGCGGCGCACCAGGGGTCAAGTGTAGCAAGCGGTGCTCCGCTTCCCGGTCAGCCCAGATGCTTGACCGGGGATTCGGTGCCGATGGCCTGATAGGCGGTGAACAGCAGGCTGGTGTCGGCGGCTTCGAGCACGGCGGGGCTGGCGAGATCGTCGAGGACGATGAAGCGCATGAGGCTGCCGCGGGCCTTCTTGTCCCGGCGCATCGTCTCCAGCAGCTGCGGCCACTTGTCGCCGCGGTAGCCGGTCGGCAGACCGAGGTGTTCGAGCACGCTGCGGTGCCGGTCGACGATCGCGGCGTCGAGGCTGCGGGTCATCGCCGAGAGCTCAGCGGCGAACATCATGCCGACAGCCACCGCAGCGCCGTGGCGCCACTGGTAGCGTTCCGTGCGCTCGATCGCATGGCCGAGCGTATGGCCGTAGTTGAGGATCTCGCGGCGGCCGGATTCCTTGAAGTCATCGGAGACGACCGCGGCCTTGACGCGGATGGAGCGTTCGATGACCTCGCGCAGCTGCGGTGAAGTGTGCTCCGCCAGCCGCTGCCGAGGTGTCGACTCCAGGATGTCGAGGATCGCCGGGTCGGCGATGAACCCGCACTTCACCGCCTCGGCCAACCCGGTGAACAGCTCGTTTTCCGGCAGCGTGGCCAGGGTGTCGGTATCAACGAGCACACCGGCCGGAGCATGGAAGGCACCGACGAGGTTCTTGCCCTCAGCGGTGTTGATGCCGGTCTTGCCGCCGATCGCGGCGTCGACCATGCCGAGCACGGTGGTCGGGATGGTGACGAAGCGGATGCCGCGCAGCCAGGTGGCGGCGACAAAGCCGGCCAGATCGGTCACCGCTCCCCCGCCGACGGCGACGATCGCATCGGTACGGGTGAAGTCGGCCTGCCCGAGGACCTGCCAGCAGAAGCCGGCGACCTGGATGTGCTTGGCCTCCTCCGCATCGGGGATCTCCGCCGAGAGCGCTTCGAAGCCGGCCGCGCTGAGGTCCTCACGGACGAGCTCGCCGGTGGTGCGCAGCGCCCGCGGATGGATGACGAGCACCTTGCTCACCCGGGAGCCGAGCAGCTCCGGCAGCGTGCCGAGCAGGCCCGAGCCGACGTGGACGCTGTATTTCCCGCCGCCGGTCACATCGATGCGCGTGGAGCTCACGCCTCATCACTTCCTTCTGTGTCGTCTGCGTCTGTGTCGTCTGCAGCTGTGCGCTGGCCGTCCTCAGCGTACCCATCGTGGGAGCCGGACGTTGCAGCATCCTCCTCGACGGCGAACTTCGCATAGCTCTCCGCGCGCTGCAGTCCGGTGAGCACATCGACGACCCGGTTGACGAGTGTCGACGGCGGATCGTTTGAGGCCGAGACCGTCGCCGTCGCCAGCGCGTCGTAGAGCGGCCTGCGCTCAGCAGCCAGCGCTGTCCAGCGTTCCAGCGGATCCTCCTCGGCCAGCAGCGGCCGGTGTGAGCCGTGCAGCCGGGCAGCAGCGGTTTCTTCGTCGATGAGGATGCTGATGACTTTGATCGCCGGATGCCGCAGCTGGGCGCGGGTCCCCGAATTCAGGATCGCTCCGCCGCCTAAGGACACAACGCCGGGCCGGTCGAGCAGCCGGCGCAGGGCACGCCTGACGACATCGCGTTCGATGTCCCGGAACCGCGCCTCGCCGCGGTCCTGGAAGATCTCGGCGATCGGTCCGTGCGCTGCGACGATCATCGCATCGGTGTCGATGAAGGGGATCCCGAGGCGGTCGCCGAGCAGCCGGCCGATCGTCGACTTGCCGGCCGCGGGTGGTCCGATGAGCACGATCCGAGCCGCGGCAGCCGGCACCGGATCGAGCGGCGGAGCCGGGCGTGGGACCGGCAGCTCCGAGCCGGTCACGAGCGTGTGCGCAGCGTGTCCGGGATCGCGGCGAGGTAGGAGTCGAGGTTGCGCTGCACCTCGGCCAGGGAGTCCCCACCGAACTTCTCACACACCGCCTCGGCGACGACGAGGGCGACCATCGCCTCGGCGACGACGCCGGCGGCCGGAACCGCACAGACATCGGAGCGCTGGTGGTGCGCGCGGGCCGTCTCGCCGGTGGCGACGTCGACGGTGTCGAGTGCCCGGGGCACGGTGGCGATCGGCTTCATCGCCGCCCGCACCCGCAGGGTCTCACCGGTGGACATGCCGCCTTCGGTACCGCCGGCGCGATTGCTGCGGCGGGCGATCCGGCCGGCGGCGAGCTCGATCTCATCGTGGGCTGCGGAACCCCGGCGGGCAGCGGTGCGGAAGCCGTCACCAACCTCAACCCCCTTGATCGCCTGAATGCCCATGAGGGCGGCGGCCAGGCGCGAATCGAGACGGCGGTCCCAGTGCACATGGGAGCCGAGACCGGGCGGCACACCGTCGACGAGCACTTCGACGACACCGCCGAGGGTGTCGCCGGACTTCTTGGCGTCGTCGACCTCGGCGACCATGCGGGCGGAGAGCTCCGCATCGAAGCAGCGCAGCGGATCGGCGTCGAGGGCTGGGACGTCGTCGATCGTCGGCTGGGCCTCATCGCCGGTGCCGGAGACCGGGCCGATCGCCACGGTGTGCGAGAGCACCGTGATGCCGAGCTCGGCGATGAACCTCTGGGCCACAGCCGCCAGGGCCACGCGCGTCGCGGTCTCCCGGGCGGAGGCGCGTTCGAGGATCGGCCGGGCCTCATCGAAGCCGTACTTCTGCATGCCGACGAGATCGGCGTGGCCCGGACGCGGACGTGAGAGCGGGGCGTTGCGGGCCTGGCCCTCCAGCACTGCCGGGTTCACCGGGTCGGCGCTCATGACGGTCTCCCACTTGGGCCATTCCGTATTGCCGATCTCGATGGCGATCGGTGAGCCGAGGGTCGATCCGTGGCGCACACCGCCGAGGATGCGCACCTCATCGGCTTCGAACTTCATGCGCGCACCGCGGCCGTAGCCGAGGCGGCGGCGCGCCAGTGCCTGGGAAACGTCGTCGCGAGTGACCGGGACGTGCGCCGGAATGCCTTCGAGGATTCCGACGAGCGCCTCACCGTGTGACTCGCCTGCAGTCAGCCATCTCAACATTCCACCCATCTTACAAAAAGGCGGTGCCGACCAGGACCGTCGTCCATGTGCCGATCAGCATATAGGGACCGAAGGCGATCTTGGAGGTCCACTGGCGACGGCGGGCGGCGAGCAGCAGGAGGACGTGGACGACGGCGATGCCGTTGATGAGCACAATGGCCAGCAGCGGGCCGTAGGGGCTGACCGCAGCAGTGAGCAGGCCGACGCTGATGGAGAGCTTGACGTCTCCCAGGCCCATCGTCGACCGGCGCATGAGAGTGCCGGCGACGTTGAGGATGACGAACAGCAGCAGCATGCCGAGCGCGCCGAGCAGCCCGTTGAGCGCGCCGGTGCCGGCGCCGGCCCACAGATGCTCATCGCTATGATCGGGCTGGCCGACGCCCATGACGAGTGAGATGAGGAACAGCAGCAGCGACAGCCCGGTGATCGGCATGACGATCCGGTTGGGCAACCGGTGGATCGAGATGTCGACCCAGTACAGCCAGCCGGTCGCACCGGCGAGCATCGCAACAGCGATCATAATCGGGATGTCGGCTGCGGTGCGCGACAGCGCCCCGGGGACGATGAATGCGGCCAGCCAGGAGAGCACGAGGCCGACGCTCGTGAGCACGAAGGTCACGAGTCCCCCGGGCCGGTTGATGCTGTTGACGCCGCGCAGCAGCCGGATGCCGGCCTCATCGTCGATGATCCACGGGAAGCGCAGCCAGATGATGAGGCTGGTGAGCAGCGCAACGCCGACGGTGAGGGTGAGACTGGCGACGAGGGAGAGCTGCTCGATCATCGAGGACCTCCGGACGTGTCTGCGCTTGCAGCGTCCGGGCTGAGCGCAGCGCTCATGGCAGCGGCCAAACGCGGACGCCAGAGAGCAGCCGGTGCTTCGATGCCGGCGGCGGCCGCGAAGAGCAGCTGCTGTTCGACTGCCTGGTGGATGAGCATCCGCTGCCCGCTGATCGCCTGCCCGCCGTGGGCGGCGAAATCGGCGCCGAGGCTGTAGCCGGCATCCGCATAGGCGACGTCGAGGAGGACTGCCGGGGCGCCGACGGTCTCCGACCAGGAGAAGGAGTCCGGGCGCAGCGCTCCCCCGGGCAGGGTGGAGACGGTCAGGGGCTGAGCGCCGGGAATGAACTCCGCCAGCGGATGGACCGCGGACTCCATGCCGAGGCGGCCGGCGAGCTCGGCTGCCGCTGCGGCGCGTTCGGGCCGGCGGGCGAAGATCTCCAGCTGCGCAACTCCCAGCCGGTGCAGGGCGACCACAGCCGAGGCGGCGGTCGCCCCGCTGCCGAGCAGCGCCGCACGTCCCGGGCCGGGCTGGCCTGCCGGGTGCTCCCGCGCAGGGTTCTCCCCCGCCGGGTGCTCGCCAACCGGGCGCTCCCCTGACACTTCGGACAGCCGTTCGCTCACCGCTTCGACGATGCCGATGACATCGGTGTTGGCGATCCGCTGACCGGCAGGGTGCCGGATGAGGGTGTTGGCTGCGCCGGTCTGCACGGCGGTGTCGTCTGCCGGCCAGCCGGCCTCGGCAGCCATGCGCACGAGTTCGGTCTTGAGCGGCATCGTCAGTGAGAACCCGGTGTGCTCCGGGTGCGCGGTGAGGAAGTCGGAGAGCTCCTCCTCGGTCACCTCGCAGCGGCTGTAGCTGCTGGTTGCCGCGATGCCGAGGCAGTGATACCCGGCGGTGTGCAGAACCGGTGAGAGGCTGTGTGCGATCGGCGAGCCGAGCACAGCGGCGGTGATCCCGTTCATCGGGGCTCCTCTCTGCGGCAGTCGATGCGGCTCAATGCCTCGCCGGCGCAGGTCTGCCGGCGCCTGTGCTGCGGCTCAGCCGTCGCCGCCCTCTTCTTCGCTGGGGTTGTTCTTGCGGTGCTCGCGCAGCCAGGCCCGGTACTCCTCGACGTTCTTCTGGTGCTCGTCGTAGGTCTCGGCGTACTTCGTCTCACCGGTGTCCGGATTCACGGCGACGAAGAACAGCCACTTGCCGTCAGCGGGGTTCTGTGCGGCATCGACCGCTTCTGCGCTCGGCGAGTTGATCGGTCCCGGCGGCAGCCCGGTGTGCTTGTAGGTGTTGTAGGGGTTGTCGGATTGACGCTCTTCCTCCGTCGTCGTGAGATCGGAGCGCGCACCGTGGATGTAGCTGACGGTCGCATCGGACTGCAGGGCCTGGTCCTTCTCGATGCGATTGAGGAACACGCGTGCGACCTTCGCCCGGTCCTCCTCATTGCCGGGGGCCTCGACCTGCACGATGCTCGCCAGGGTGAAGACCTCGTTGACCTTGTCGGCTGGGATGCCGAGCTCGTCGATCTCCGCCTTGGTCTTGTCGACCATCTCCTGGACCATCTGCTCTGCCGTCATCTTCGGCTTGATCTCATAGGTCGCCGGGTACAGATAGCCTTCGAGGTTCGGTGCGTCGATGTCGAGACCGTAGTCGCTGGGCTTTTTGTCGTCGATCGCCTCGTTGATCGCGCTCTCGTCCATGCCGGAGTCGATCATCCGGCCCTTGATCTGCTTGATGCTGAAGCCCTCGGGGATCGTCAGGCGCTGATTCTCCAGCGGGTTGACGAGCGCTTCGACGGCTGCGGCCGAGCTCATCTGCTTGCGCATCGTGAAGTCACCGGCCTGGATGACGGCATCGCGCTTCTCGATCTCATCGAGGAAGGGTCTGGAGGACATGATGACGTCCTCCTTCACGAGGTTGTTCGCGACCTCCCGGGCGGAGCTGCCGGGTGAGACGGTGATGACGATCTCGTCTTTGCCCTCGCCTTCATAGTCGCCCTTCTCCGCGAAAATCTCGGAGAAGACACCGGTGACGGTTGTGAAGGCCACGGTGCCGACGACACCGAGCACGAGCACGGCTGCCAGGAGGATCGTGACGGTGCGGCGCCGGCGCAGCATCTGGCGGCGACGTTTGGCCCGCAGCTCCTGACGGGAGAGGCCTTCATCGGTTGCGTCGAACTCCTCGGACAGGTTCACCTCAGGGCTCCTCGGTTCTGGCGATGGGGCTACCGGCCGGCTCACCGGTGCGCTTCTCCTGATCGATCGCCGCCTGCAGGATCATGACCGCCGCAACAGAATCGACGATTTCGCGTCGCTGACGCGAACTTCTGCCTGCCGACTGTAACACGCCATGGGCCTGCGCAGTGGTGAATCGCTCATCGACCTCCCGCACAGGGATGTCGATCTGGGCGGCCAGGGCCTGCGCGAACTCGCGGGCTGCCGCCGCCGAGGCGCGCTGCTGACCATCGAGTGAGGTCGGCAGTCCGGTGATGATCTCAATCGGCTCATGCTCGGCGATGAGTGAGCGCAGCTGCTGCAGCGCCTGCTCATCGCCGTCGCGGCGGTACACCGTCGTCAGCGGCGTGGCGAGGATCCCGTCAGGATCGCATTGGGCCATGCCGATGCGCACGGAGCCGATGTCGAGGCTGAGCCGCCGGCCGCGCCGGAAGGTCACGCGGCGGCTCCGAGTTCACGACGCAGGGCCGCGAGGGCTTCCGGCGCCTGTGCGATATCGCTGCCGCCGCCCTGTGCGAGGTCGGGGCGGCCGCCGCCACCGCCGCCGAGGACCCGGCAGGCGATCTTGACGAGGTCGCCGGCCTTGTATCCGGCCAGCAGTGCACCGTCGTTGAGCCCGACGACGACGCTGGGCTTGCCGCCGGCATCGCCGATCGCGGCGACGACGGCCGGTTCGGAGCCGAGCCGATTGCGCACGTCTTGGACGAAGGAGCGCACGTCATCGGCCGAGGAGACGGGTCCGAGCTCGGTGCCGCTGAAGACCAGATCGCCGATCCGCTCGGCAGACTGCACCGCCGAGCCGGCTGCTGCGAGCACCTGCTGCTGGTTGAGCTTGGCGATCGTGCGCTCGGCTTCCTTGAGCTTCTCGAGCAGTCCGGAGACGCGTTCGATGACGCCCGGGCCGGGCACCTTGAGCATGTCCGACAGGGACTGCACGATGGTGCGCTCCTTGGCCAGCTCACGGAATGCGCTCAGACCGACGGTCGCCTCGATCCGGCGGGTGCCGGAGCCGACGGAGGCTTCGGAGACGACGGAGATCGGACCGATCTCCGTTGTGCGCAGCACATGGGTGCCGCCGCACAGCTCGCGAGAGAACGGACCGCCGATGTCGACGACGCGCACGATCTCCGGGTACTTCTCACCGAACAGCGCCAGCGCACCGGAGCGCTTGGCCTCTTCGAAGGGCATGTACTCATAGGCGACATCGAGGTTGTCGCGCACGGCGACATTGGCGGCGTCTTCGATCTCCGCCCGCGCCGCAGCCGAGGGCGCCTCAGGGAAGGAGTAGTCGAAGCGCATATAGCCGGGCTGGTTGAGCGAACCGGCCTGCACGGCGTTCGAGCCGAGCACTTCGCGCAGCGCAGCATGGATGAGGTGGGTGGCCGAATGTGCCTGGGCCGACTGGAAGCGATGGCCGGCATCCACCTCGGCGTGGGCGTCGGAGCCCGCATGCAGGGCGCCTTCGATGATGCGCACGCGGTGGGCTGGCAGCCCCTTGAGGGCGTTCTGCACATCGAGGACTTCGGCGACGAAGCCGTCACCGCGGATGATGCCGACATCGGCCTTCTGGCCGCCGGACTCAGCATAGAAGGGGGTGACGTCGAGGACGAGGTCGACTTCGTCACCGACAGCGGCGGTCTCCACGTTCTGACCTGCTGCGACGATGCCGCGGACGCGGGAGTCGGCGCTCAGGGTGTCATAGCCGACGAACTCGCTGGATCCCTCGTCGAGCAGTGCCGAGTATGCCGACAGGTCTGTGTGCAGGCCGCCCTTGCGCGCCTTCGCATCGGCTTTGGCGCGCTCGCGCTGTTCGGCCATGAGCGCGGCGAAGCCCTCCTCATCGACGGACACCCCGTGTTCGGCGGCCATCTCCAGAGTCATGTCGATGGGGAAGCCGTGGGTGTCGTGCAGGGCGAAGGCGACGTCACCGCTGATGGTGCCGCCGGCACCGACTGCCTCCACCGAGCGGCCGAGCAGCTGGGTGCCGGATTCGAGGGTCCGCAGGAAGGCGGTCTCCTCGGCGTAGGCGATCCGAGAGATGCGGTCGAAGTCGGTCTCCAGCTCCGGATAGGACGCCTTCATCGCATCCTTCGACACCGGCAGCAGGGTCGGCAGCACCGGTTCGGTCACGCCGAGCAGACGCATCGCCCGCACGGCGCGGCGCAGCAGGCGGCGCAGGATGTAGCCGCGGCCTTCGTTCGACGGGCGCACACCGTCACCGATGATGATGAGGGCTGAGCGGACGTGGTCGGCGACGACGCGCATGCGCACATCGTCCTCCTCATTCGCGCCGTACGTCCGGCCGGAGAGCTCCGAGGCTGCGGCGATGACGGGATAGACCTCGTCGATCTCGTACATGTTCTCGACGCCCTGCTTGAGGAAGGCGACGCGTTCGAGGCCCATGCCGGTGTCGATGTTCTTGGCCGGCAGCTCCTTCTCGATCGTGAAGTCGACCTTGGAGCGGACCTCGGAGAGCGCGAACTCCATGAACACGAGGTTCCAGATCTCGATGTAGCGGTCCTCATCGGCCACCGGCCCGCCTTCGGCGCCGTAGGCCGGTCCGCGGTCGTAGTAGATCTCCGAGCAGTAGCCGCCGGGTCCCGGCTGGCCGGTGTGCCAGAAGTTGTCCTCATTGCCGCGGGTCTGGATGCGTTCGGCCGGGATCGAGGTGTTCTGCAGCCACAGGTCGATGGTCTCGGCGTCATCGGCGTGGACGGTCGCCCACAGCCGGTCGGGGTCGAAGCCGAGTCCGCCGTCCTCCTCCGCGGTCGTCAGCAGCTCCCAGGCGAAGCGGATCGCCTCGTCCTTGAAGTAGTCACCGAAGGAGAAGTTGCCGTTCATCTGGAAGAACGTGCCGTGGCGGGTGGTCTTGCCGACCTCTTCGATGTCCTGGGTGCGCACGCACTTCTGCACGCTCGTGGCGCGCGGGTAGGGGGCGGGTTCGCGGCCGGAGAGGTACGGGATGAACTGCACCATGCCGGCGATGTTGAACAGGATCGTCGGGTCGCTGCTGATGACCGACGCTGACGGCACGACGGTGTGGCCGTTGGCGGCGAAGTACTCGAGCCAGCGCCGTTTGATCTCTGCAGTCTTCATGCGAACCTTTCGAAACTGTTGCGGGGTCAGGCGGCGACGATCACGGCTGGTGACCGGCGCCTCGGGAGCGGTGCACTCCCCTGCGCCATCATACAAACCTGCACGGGCGTTCGCAGGGGCGAAGACCCGGGCAGGAGGTGCTGCGCAGGGACTGCGCAGGTGCTCGATCAGCGGGAGTAGTACTCGACGACGAGCTGGACGTCGCAGGTGACCGGAATCTCTTCGCGCTTCGGGCGGCGCAGCAGCGTCGCCTGCAGAGCTTCGAGGTCGACCTTGAGGTAGCCCGGGACGGTCGGCAGGACATCGCGGTGTCCGCCGCCGGCTGCGATCTGGAAGGGCTCCATCTCAGCGGACTTCTGGTGCACGTGGATCATCTGGCCCTCCTTGACGCGGAAGGACGGACGGTCAACGCGCTGGCCGTCGACCAGGATGTGGCGGTGCACCACGAACTGGCGGGCCTGCTGGATGGTGCGGGCGAAGCCGGCGCGCAGGACGAGGGCGTCGAGACGCATCTCCAGGAGCTCGACAAGGTTCTCACCGGTCAGACCCTGCTCGCGGCGGGCCTCCTTGTAGACCTTGAGCATCTGGGCTTCGCGGATGTTGTACTGGGCGCGCAGACGCTGCTTCTCCTTCAGACGCACCGAGTAGTCGCTGTCGTTGCGGCGACGGGCGCGGCCGTGCTCACCGGGCGGGTACGGGCGGCGCTCGAAGTACTTCTCGGCCTTGGGAGTCAGCGGCAGACCCAGGGACCGCGAGAGGCGGACCTGGCGGCGCGAACGTGCGGGTGCAGGCATGGATGCCAACCTTTCATGCTTCATCTGCCTCGGCCGGTTCCACCTGTGTGGATGTCTCGTCCAGCGTGAGGCTGCTGTTTCCGCGTGTGGAAAGAGGATCGGCTCCGCGAGACCGGAACCCATCGACCGCCCTGCAGCCGGTTTCGGCCAGGCACAGCAACACACAATTATAGCCGCTGTCAGGCCGACAGAGCAAATGATGCGCTGGTCTCCCGTGCGGCGCGGCTCTCACTTCCCGGCGCGCAGCCGGGCGATCGCTGCCAGACGCTCGGCCATGCCCTTCTCTGCACCATTGGCCGTGGGCGTGTAGTAGGAGGCCTCGGCAAGGGATTCGGGCAGGTAGTCCTGGGCGGCCACAGAGTGCGGAAAGCTGTGGGCGTACTTGTATCCGGCACCGTGCCCGAGGGCTTTCGCACCTGGGTAGTGGGCGTCGCGCAGGTGCATGGGCACCTCCCCCGCCCTGCCAGCGCGGACATCGGCGATGGCGGCGTCGATGGCGGTGTAGGAGGCGTTCGACTTCGGCGCGCAGGCAAGGTAGACGACCGCCTCGGCAAGCGGGATGCGGCCTTCGGGCATGCCGATGCGCTCGACGGCGGTCTGTGCGGCCACCGCCAACGGCAGTGCCTGCGGATCGGCCATGCCGATGTCCTCCGCGGCGGAGATGACGATGCGACGGGCAATGAATCGCGGGTCCTCACCGGCGACGATCATCCGGGCCAGATAGTGCAGGGCAGCATCTGGGTCGGAGCCGCGGATCGACTTGATGAACGCGGAGACGACGTCGTAGTGCTGGTCGCCGGCCCGGTCGTAGCGCACAACTGCCTGGTTGGCCGACTCCGCTGCCTGCTCGCGGGTGATCGCGGTGACCTCGTCTGTGCCGGCTGTCGCCCGCGCGCTGGCGGCTGCGGCTTCGAGCACGGTGAGCGCGCGGCGGCCGTCTCCGGAGGCGACCTGGACGATGTAGTCGCGGGCGTCCTCATTGAGGGTGAAGGTGCCGGCCAGACCGCGCGGGGATTCCAGCGCCCGGTCGATGAGCGTGCCGACGCCTGCATCGGTGAGCGGTTTGAGGGTGAGCACGAGGGAGCGGGAGACGAGCGGGGCGATGACGGAGAAGGAGGGATTCTCCGTGGTCGCGGCGATGAGCACGACGAGGCGGTTCTCCACCGCCGGCAGCAGGGCGTCCTGCTGGGCTTTGGAGAAGCGGTGGATCTCGTCGAGGAACAGCACCGTGGTGCGCTGGTAGAGCTCGCGGTCATTGCGGGCGTTCTCGATGACCTGGCGGACGTCCTTGACGCCGGCGGTGATGGCCGAGAGCTCGACGAACTTGCGGTTGGGGCTGTGCGAGATGACGTGGGCGATCGTCGTCTTGCCCACACCGGGCGGACCCCACAGGATCACCGAGGTGGCCCCGGCGCGAGCGCCGGTGCGGGCTTCGGCGAGCTGGTGCAGCGGTGAGCCGGGAGCGGTCAGATGCTCCTGGCCGACGATCTCGTCGATGCTGCGCGGGCGCATCCGCACGGCCAGCGGATCGAGTGCGCTGACGCCGGAGAGGTCCGCATCGGCAGGCCGGCTGTCGGCGGGGTCTGCGCCAGAGGCGGCTGCCGGTGCCTCGTCGGCCCTGGCAGCCGCCTCATTGGCTGATGAGAACAGGTCGCTCATTCGTCCTCGGCGTCGGGATCGTAGTCGACCCCGGCTTCGGCACGCTGTTCGGCGGTGATCGGTGCCGGGGCGTCGGTGAGCGGGTCGTAGCCGCCGCCGGTCTTGGGGAAGGCGATGACTTCGCGGATCGAGTCGGTGCCGGCCAGCAGCGCGACGATCCGGTCCCAACCGAAGGCGATACCGCCGTGCGGAGGCGCACCGAAGCTCAGCGCCTCGAGCAGGAAGCCGAACTTCTCCTGAGCTTCGGCTGCCGAGATGCCCATGACGTCGAACACCCGCTGCTGCACCTCGGGACGGTGGATGCGCAGCGAACCGCCGCCGATCTCGTTGCCGTTGCACACGATGTCGTAGGCGCTGGCCAGTGCGGCACCCGGATCGGTGTCGAAGGTGTCGAGGAACTCCGGCTTCGGAGCGGTGAAGGCGTGGTGGACGGCGGTCCACTTGCCTTCGCCGACGGCGACGTCACCCGCGGCGACGGCGTCCTCAGCCGGCTCGAAGACCGGTGCGTCGACGATCCACACGAAGGACCAGTCGCCGTCCTTGATGAGGCCGGTGCGCTCGGCGATCTCATTGCGTGCAGCACCGAGCAGCGCGCGGGCGGCTGCCGGCTTGTCAGCGGCGAAGAAGATCGCATCGCCGGGCTTTGCGCCGACCTTCTCCGCCAGGCCGGCCTTCTCCTCATCGGAGATGTTCTTGGCGACCGGGCCGACGAGGGCGCCGTCTTCGCCGATGAGCACATAGGCCAGACCCTTGGCGCCGCGCTGGCGAGCCCAGTCCTGCCAGCCGTCGAGCTGACGGCGGGGCAGCGAGCCGCCGCCGGGATAGACGACAGCGCCGACATAGGGAGCCTGGAACACGCGGAACGGGGTGTTCGCGAAGTACTCGGTCAGGTCGGTCAGCTCGATGTCGAAGCGCAGATCGGGCTTGTCGGTGCCGTAGCGCTCCATCGCCTCCCAGTAGGGCATGCGCGGGATCGGGGTGTCGATGGTGTGGCCGATGAGCGCCCACAGGGCCTTGAGGATGTCCTCGGCCAGGGCGATGACATCATCCTGTTCGACGAAGGAGGCTTCGATGTCGAGCTGGGTGAACTCCGGCTGGCGGTCGGCGCGGAAGTCCTCATCGCGGTAGCAGCGGGCCAGCTGGTAGTAGCGTTCGATGCCGCCGACCTGCAGCAGCTGCTTGAACAGCTGCGGCGACTGCGGCAGCGCGTACCAGGAGCCGGGGCGCAGACGGGCGGGGATGACGAAGTCGCGTGCGCCTTCCGGAGTGGAGCGGGTCATCGTCGGGGTCTCGACCTCGATGAAGCGGTGTTCGTCGAGCACCCGGCGGGCGGCCTTGTTGGCCTCCGAGCGCAGCCGGATGATGCGGGCCGGTTCACTGCGGCGCAGATCGAGGTAGCGGTGCTTGAGGCGGACCTCCTCGCCGACGGTGCCGGAGTCCTCGGCGTGGTCGGAGACCTGGAAGGGCAGCGGTGCCGCCTGCGAGAGCACGGTCACCTCGGTGTCGATGACCTCGATCTCGCCGGTGGCCAGCTGGTCGTTGGTGTTGCCCTCCGGGCGGGCGGCGACGGTGCCGGTGACCTGGATGACGGTCTCATTGCGCAGCTTGTCGGCGACGTCCTCACGCACGACGACCTGCACGATGCCCGAGGAGTCGCGCAGATCGATGAAGGCCACTCCCCCGTGGTCGCGGCGCCGGTCGACCCATCCGGTGAGGGTGACGGTGCTATCGATGTCGGGCGTGCCGAGTGTGGCCGCCTCGCGGGTGCGTAGCATAGGGTGGGACTCCTTCATGGTGTGAGGACTGTGGTGCTGGCCTGCAGACACGGACCATGCGCAGACCCTGCGCTTGCACCATGATAGTCACATCGTGCGTGGTACGGATTGAAAGGCTGGATGCTGTCGATGAGTCATGAGGCGAACGTCGAGATCGCTGTTCCCGAGGTGCCGACGCAGGCCCAGGTCGACGTCGCCGCTGAGACGTTCAGGATGCTGTCGTCGTCGACCCGGCTGTTCATCGTCTGGCATCTGCTGCACGGGGAGCGCGATGTCAGCAGCCTCGCCGAAGAGTGCGGGGTGAGCGTGCAGGTCGTCTCCCAGCATCTGGCGAAGATGCGGCTGGCCGGACTCGTCTCCTCCCGCCGCGACGGCAAGCACATCTTCTACGTCGTCGATGACCCGCACGTTGTCACGATGGTGGCCGAGATCTTCGACCACATCGCCCCGGACGGTTCGCTGGCGCCAGACCCGGGGCCGCGCACGGCAGCGCCGCTCCGGGTGCAGGCCGACGGCTGAGCCTACCTCAGTCTGCTGCGCCAGCGTCGACGCGTTCGACCCGCGGCCACACGTCCTCTGCCGGCGGCGCCCACAGCTCAGGGTCGGCCGAGACCTGCTCACCGGAGCGGATGTCCTTGACCTCGTGGCCGGTCTCACCGTCGATGAACCAGACGTATGGGATGCCGCGGCGGTCAGCGAAGCGGATCTGCTTGCCGAACTTGCTCGCAGCCGGGGCGACATCGACGGGGATGCCGCGGCGACGCAGCTGCATGGCGGTGGCATCCGCCTCGGCGCGGGCGCTCTCATCGGTGACGGCGACGAGCACAGCGGTCGGCACGGAGCGGGTCGCTGCCAGCATCCGGTTCTTACCCACCAGCCGCGACATCAGGCGGGAGACGCCGAGCGAGATGCCAACACCGGGATAGGTCTTCCTGCCGTTCGTCGCGAGCGAATCGTAGCGGCCGCCGGAGCACACCGAGCCGAGCGATTCGTGGCCGCGCAGCTGCGTTTCGTACACCGAGCCGGTGTAGTAGTCGAGTCCGCGGGCGATCTTGAGCTGGGCGACAACGACGCCGGGCTGCACCTGGCGGGCGGCGTCGACGAGCCGGACGAGGGATTCGAGCCCCTCATCGAGGAGGTCGTTGCTGACGCCGAGGGCGAGCACCTGTTCGGCGAAGGCCGAGGTGTCCGCTTCGATCCCGGCCAGGGCCAGCAGCGCCTTCTGCTGGGCGGCACTGGCACCGGCATCGGCGGCGAGCAGCTCGCCGACCTTCTCCGGGCCGATCTTGTCGTACTTGTCGAGGCTGCGCAGCACAGCCGGGATGTTCTCCAGGTCGAGTCCGCGGGCGAAGCCTTCGAGCAGCTTGCGGTTGTTCGCCAGGATCCGCACCGGCGGCACCCCCAGCTCGCTCAGCGCCTCGAAGGCCTGCGCCATGACGAGCGGGACTTCGACTTCGAAGTGATCGGCCAGAGTGTCTTCGGCGACAACGTCGATATCGGCCTGGATGAACTCGCGGAACCGGCCGTCCTGGGGACGCTCCCCGCGCCACACCGGCTGGATCTGGTAGCGCTTGAACGGGAACGACAGGTGCCCGGCGTTCTCGACGACATAGCGGGCAAACGGCACCGTCAGGTCGAAGTGCAGACCCATAGGATTGCGCGCCTCCGCCGGATCACCATGCAGGCGGGAGACGGCGAAGATCTCCTTGTCGATCTCCCCGTCCTTGGCCAGGGCGCTCAGCGGTTCAACGGCACGCGTGTGCAGAGCGGCATAGCCGTTGAGCTCGAAGGTGTGCTTGAGCAGGTCGATGACGCGCTCTTCGACGATGCGGTCACCGGGCAGCCATTCGGGGAAGCCGGATAGGCGTGCGGCTTGTGCCATGGGTCGTTCTCCTTGCCAGGTGGGTGCCGGCCGGCGGTGGTGCGCCGGCCGCATCCATCAT
Organism: Brevibacterium otitidis; assembly: GCF_042429315.1. Taxonomy (NCBI): domain Bacteria; kingdom Bacillati; phylum Actinomycetota; class Actinomycetes; order Micrococcales; family Brevibacteriaceae; genus Brevibacterium; species Brevibacterium otitidis. The sequence continues at coordinate 118,595 of NZ_JBHMAU010000066.1, forward strand.
AGGTCGCGCAGTGCGGTGGTCAGAGGAAGGGGTTGGTGCGCATTTCGTGCGCAATGGTGCTGCCGGGGCCGTGGCCGGGCAGCACCGGAGTGTCGGGCATCACGGCGAACATCTGCAGTGAGGAGCGCATCGCCGCGTCGTCACCGCCGGGCAGATCGGTGCGGCCGATCGACCCGGCGAAGAGCACATCTCCGGTGAACAGCACCTCGGGCACCTCGAGCTCCCCGGCCGGTCCCGATGTGTCGCGCACCCGCCACAGCATCGAACCTTCCGTGTGCCCGGGCGCCAGGGTCGCCTCGATCTGCAGCCCGGCCGCCTCCCAGGCGGCACCGTCAGCGGTCTCGGTCACCTCGGGAGCGGTCCAATCGCCGAGCATGCCCGCCAGCATCTGTCCGAGCTGCGGGGAGATGGTGCCGGCCGGGTCGGCGAGACGGTAGACGTCGGGGCTGGCCAGATGCGCCTGCAGCTGCGGGAACACTTCGCGCAGACGCGGGAGTCCGAGCACGTGGTCGGCATGGCCGTGGGTCAGCAGCACCGCCACCGGCGTCCAGCCGAGCTCGTCGAGCAGCTCCTTCATCTGCGGGGCGCAGTCGAATCCGGCGTCGACGAGCAGGCATTCGCGTGCAGCGCCGTCGGGATGCTCAGCTGCCACGGCGTAGCAGTTGACATCGAGGAACTCAGCGCGGACTCCAGCAATCTCCATGTCCCCAGTGTATCGAGCAGGATGGACACCGGTTCAGCAGGCAGATTTGTCGTTATGCTGGGAACGTACATTCCAGCGTTGAGTGATCCCTCACAGGATTCGACCGACGAGACGACAAGGTGCCACATGACCGACGAGACGCAGCAGTCCACCTCCGCGCCGCAGCCCGGCGACGCAGCCCAGCCCGCCGCAGCGCAGCAGCCGACTCCCACCCCGAAGCCCACTCCCGCCCCGGCTCCTAAGCCCTCGGCGATTCCCTCGCCGGCGGCCCTGCGTCCGCGTCCGGGCCCGGCAGCCGCCGCTGCGCCGGCACCGGTGCAGGACCGCACAGCAGAGCTGGCCGAGGCGACGGCGTTCGGCCGGGTCGCTGAGGATTCCACGGTCTATGTCCGCACTGCTGAGGGCGAGCGAGAGGTCGGCCAGTACCCGGATGCCGATGATGCGCAGGCGCTGGAGTACTTCGCCCGCAAATACCTTGATCTCGCCGATGCGGTGACGCTGCTGGAGCAGCGCCTGGCAGCCGGTGCTGCCGGGGCGACCGTCGCCGAGGCGGCGAGCACCCAGCGAGAGGCGCTGGCCGAAGCGCAGGTGGTCGGCGATATCGACGCCTTGCGCCGCCGCCTCGACGCCGTCTCCGAGGCTGCTGCCCAGGCGACCGCCCGACAGGCTGAGGAGCATGCGCAGGCGAAGGAAGCCGGTGTGCAGAAGCGCATCGCAGTTGTCGAGGAGGCCGAGGCGATCGCCGCTGCCGATCCGGCGCGCGTGCAGTGGAAGCAGTCAAGCGCCCGGATGAAGGAGCTGTTCGCTGAGTGGAAGCAGGTGCAGGCGACGACTCCGCGGCTGCCCCGGTCGAAGGACCAGGAGCTGTGGGGCCGCTTCTCGAAGGCCCGCAACCGCTTCGACAAGGCCCGCCGCGAGTTCTTCTCCGCACTCGATGAGCGCAATGCCGAGGGCAAGCGCGTCAAGGAGAAGCTCGTGACCGAGGCTGAAGCGCTGTCGGATTCCACCGACTGGCGGGAGACCGCCCAGCAGTACCGCCGGCTCATGGACCGGTGGAAGGCCGCTCCGCGCGCCGGCCGGAAGGACGATGACGCGCTGTGGGCGAAGTTCCGTGCTGCCCAGGATCGCTTCTTCGCCGCCCGCAACCGGGCCAATGAGGAGGTTGAGGCAGAGTACGTCGGCAACCTCAAGGTCAAGGAGGCGCTGCTGGCTGAGGCCGAGGCGCTGCTGCCGATCACCGATCCGGCCGTGGCAAAGGAGAAGCTGCGCGTCATCCAGGACCAGTGGGAGGACGCCGGCAAGGTTCCCCGGGCGGACATCTCGCGCATGGAGGGCGGACTGCGTGCTGTCGAGCGGGCCCTCGCCGAGGCGGAGGACGCCGAATGGCGTCGGACGAACCCGGAGCACCAGGCCCGCACCTCGGGCATGCTCGCCCAGCTCGACGCCTCGATTGCCGGTCTCGAAGCCGATCTCGCGAAGGCCGAAGCAGCCGGCGAGGAGAGGGCGATCGCCCAGGCACGGGAGGCGCTCGACACCCGCCGCGCCTGGCGCGATCAGGTGGCGCGCACCGCAGAAGAGCTGCAGTGACACAGCCGCGGTGATACGGCCGCAGCGGCAGCGCAGTGCTGAGGAGTGAGCGCACTGCTGAGGCGTGAGCGCAGCTGCAGGCTTCGGCCCCACCACAGTTGAGCGATTCGGCTCCGGCCCGTCTGGTCTCCAGGCGGGCCGGAACTGGTTATCCACAGATTCGGCCGGCCTCTGGCCGCGACGCTTCGAGTGGGCGAGAGTGGAGGCATGGACGATCTGCTGCGCCTGGGTGAGCCGCTGAGCTATGCCGAGCTCATGGGGCTGACATTCGACGGTCTGGCGTTCCGGCTGTCAGCCACCTGCTGGGCGCCGGTCGGCATGCCGGTCGATGCGCAGCTGCGGGCCAGCAGCATCGGGCCTGCTCCCCTGTCGAATCTGGTGCTCAGCCATCATTCGGCGCATTGGGTGTGGTGGGGTTCCGGGCTCGCACCGGTCGTCGCGGAGTACACGACCCGCACGCGCCGCCGGATCCGCTCGACTCGGCTGCCGGCGATCGTCCATGAGCGGAATGTGTGTCCCAGTGAGGAGACGCAGCTGGCCGGCCTCGCCCTCACCTCACCGGAGCGCACGCTGTACGACCTGCTCTATGCGCTGCTCGACGCCGAGCCCGATGATGCACAGGCGCAGGAAGGCGCCCGCAGAGTGCTGGGACCGGTCGGGGTCGATGAGCAGATCGCCTTCGCCCGGTTCGTCGTCGAGCAGTATCGGCGGCCCCATGTTGTGCGCATGCGCCGGCTGCTGGCTGCGCTCGTGCCGCACGCGCGTGCACTGCTGCCGGTGCGCTGAGCTCAGCCGCCGGTGATCCGGTAGACGTCGAAGACGCCTTCGACCTGTTTGACGGCAGAGAGCACAGTCTCCAGATGGGTGGAGTCGCCGATCTCGAAGACGAACCGCGACTGCGCCACCCGGGCCCGAGAGGTCGCGACCGAGGCCGAGAGGATATTCACGTGGTTGTCGGTGAGCACCTTCGTGATGTCCGACAGCAGGCCGGCGCGGTCGAGGGCTTCGACCTGGATCTGCACAAGGTAGATGCCCTGGGAGTTGTGGGACCACTCGACGTCGACGATGCGCTCGGGTTCGCGTTTGAGGCTCGCGACGTTCTTGCAGTCCTTCCGATGCACCGAGACTCCGGCGCCGCGGGTGACGAAGCCGATGATTTCGTCTCCGGGCACCGGGGTGCAGCAGCGTGCGAGCTTGACGAGGATGTCGTCGGAGCCCTTGACGCGCACGCCGTCGGTCGAGGAGTGATGGCCGCGGGATTTGCCGCGGCGATTGGACGGCCGCAGGATCTCGGTGGTCGGCTGGTTGTCGTCATCGGGCTCATCGGCGGCGACTTCCTTGGCGAGCAGGTCGACGACGTGGGCGGCGGACATCGTGCCGTTGCCGATCGCGGCATACAGCGCGGTGACATCGGGCAGCCGCTGCTCGCTCGCGACGACGAGCAGCGCTTCCTGGCTCATGAGCGCATCGGCTGAGAGATGATGGCGGCGCATCGCACGGGCGAGCTGGTCGCGGCCGGTCTCGATCGCCTCTTCGCGGCGTTCCTTGGAGAACCACTGGCGGATCTTGTTGCGCGCCCGCGGGCTCGTGACGAAGGCCAGCCAGTCGCGGGAGGGCCCGGCATTCTCATCCTTGGAGGTGAACACTTCGACGACATCGCCGTTGTGCAGCGTCGAGTCGAGAGACACCAGACGGCCGTTGACGCGCGCGCCCATCGTCTTGTGCCCGACTTCGGTGTGCACCGCATAGGCGAAGTCGACCGGGGTGGCATCTGCGGGCAGGGAGATGATGTCGCCCTTGGGCGTGAAGATGTAGACCTCTTTGGAGTTGACCTCGAAGCGCAGATTGTCGAGGAACTCATCCGGATCCGAGGTCTCGCGCTGCCAGTCGAGCAGCTGCCGCAGCCAGGCGACCTGGTCGACCTCGCCGGAGTCGCCGACTTTGGCCATCCTGCCGCCCGCAGCATTGATCGCCTGCGGGTTGACCTTGCGACGGTCCTTGTACTTCCAGTGGGCGGCGATGCCGAACTCGGCCCGCCGGTGCATCTCATGGGTGCGGATCTGGATCTCGACGGGTTTGCCGTAGGGCCCGATGACGGTGGTGTGCAGACTCTGGTACATGTTGTACTTCGGCATCGCGATGTAGTCCTTGAAGCGGCCGGCGATCGGCGACCACTTCGCATGGACGAGACCGAGCACGGCATAGCATTCGCGCACGGTCTCCACCAGCACCCGGACTCCGACGAGATCGTAGATATCGGCGAACTCGTGACCGCGGACGACCATCTTCTGGTAGATCGAGTAGTAGTGCTTCGGCCGTCCGGAGATCTCCGCGGCGATATTGGCCTCTGCGGCCTCCTCTTTGAGCTCCTTCGACACGATCGCCAGGTACTTCTCCCGCTCCGGGGCGCGTTCGGCTACGAGCCGGATGATCTCGCTGTAGACCTTGGGGTAGAGCACCTGGAAGGACAGGTCCTCGAGCTCCCATTTGATCGTGTTCATGCCCAGCCGGTGTGCCAGCGGGGCGAAGATCTCGAGTGTCTCCTTGGCCTTCCTCTGGCTCGAGGCGGCCGGGACGTACTTCCACGTGCGGGCGTTGTGCAGCCGGTCGGCGAGCTTGATGACGAGCACCCGGATGTCCTTGGACATCGCCAGGATCATCTTGCGCACGGTCTCCGACTGGGTGGCAGCACCGTATTCGATCTTGTCGAGCTTCGTCACCCCGTCGACCATGAGGGCGATCTCATCGCCGAAGTCCTCGCGCAGCTGTTCGAGGCTGAAGTCGGTGTCCTCGACGGTGTCGTGCAGCAGCGCGGCGGCCAGGGTCGGCGGGTTCATGCCGATCTCTGCGAGGATCGTCGCGACGGCGACCGGATGGGTGATGTAGGGGTCGCCGCTCTTGCGCATCTGCCCGCGATGCCACTTCTCCGCCACCCGGTAGGCACGGACGATGACCTCGATATCGGCCTTGGGGTGGTTGTGGGCAACAGCCTGCAGCAGCGGCGCCAGCGCCTTGGGGTGCTGCGGGGTCTGCTGCGAGCGGGCAGTCCAGAACGCCAGACGCGAGATGCCGCGCGGCCTGCGCGTGGACTCACCGGTGGTGTCGGCCATCTGACGCTCCTTCCCTCACATAATCAACAGACCATGACAGGGGAGCATTCCCTGTCATGGTCTGTCCATTTTACGCGGTCGCGGCCGCCTGGCTGTGCAACTGCGCCGGTGCTCAGGCGCCGACGTCTTCGAAGAGCACCGGCGGCCGGTCGGGCAGCCCGCGCTTGCGGCGGTACTCGTCGACGATCTCCTCCTGCTCCTTAACCGCCGGTTCGTTCTTCCGCAGCAGGTTGTACAGCGGCGAGGCGACGAACAGCGTCGAGGCGGCGGCGACGATGGTGCCGATGAACAGCGAGAGCGCGATATCGGTCAGGGTGCCGGCACCGAGCAGGAACACACCGATGAAGAGGATCGCTGCGATCGGCAGCACCGAGATCATCGAGGTGTTGATCGAACGCACCGTCGTCTGGTTGACGCCGAGGTTGACGAGTTCGGAGAACTTCATCCGGTGGTTGTCCTTGAAGTCCTCGGTGTTCTCGCGGATCTTGTCGAAGACCACCACGGTGTCGTACAGCGAGAAGCTGAGGACGGTGAGGAAGCCGATGATGGCCTCCGGGGTGACTTCGAAGCCGAGTGCCGAGTAGATGCCCATCGTCACGACCATGACGAAGACGAGCCCGAGGATCGCTGCCAGCGACATCTTCCACGTGCGGAAGTAGATCGCCATCACGAGCATCGCGATCGCCACGAAGATGATGAGCGCCCGCGTCATCTTCTCGGTGACGTCCTGCCCCCATTTGGGTCCGACGAAGTTCGAGGTGACATCGGCGTTGTCGACCTGGTACGACTCGACGAGCGCGTCTCGGACCTGCTGCATCTGCTCATCGGTGAGCTGATCGGTGTCGATCTTGATCGAGGTGTCCGAGGTCGGCACCACCGAGGTCGTCACCTCAGAGCCGACGACGCCGGTGATGGCATCGTGCGCGTGCTGTTCGGAGGTGTCCGAGGTGTTGGCGATCTGGAACTGCGAGCCGCCCTTGAACGCGATGCCGAGGTTGAACCCGCCGACGAGCGGCACGATGAGCGAGGCGACCATGAGCGCGGCCGCGATGCCGAGCCACAGCTTCGAGCGCTTGATGAACGGGATCGAGGTGCGCCCCGAGTGCAGGTCATTGCCCCAGGAGAAGAAGCGGCGCATCATCGGGCATCACCGTCCTTTCCGGTTCCGGTCTCAGCCTTCTCTGTGGTGCTGCCCTCTTCCTTCTCCTGCGCTTCCTTCGCGCGCAGCGCCTTGCGCTCGGCGATCGAGAGCTCGGAGCGGTCAGCGGTGAGCGTGCTGGTGCCCTTGCGGCGGCCGCCCCGCGCCGAGGCGGCAGACCGCTTCTCGATGCTGGCCTGCCGGCGCTTGGCCTCCTTGTAGGAGCCGCGCTTCTTCGACTTCTCCTTCGCCTTCTCCAGGTCAAGGCCCATCGCACCGCGGTAGGCGGCCATCTTGACGCCGAGCTGACGCGGATCCATGCCCGACCACGGGTGTCCGTGGCCGAAGAAGTGGGTGCGGGCGAGCACCTGGAGCATCGGATGCGTGAACAGGACGACGAGGATGACGTCGACGATGACGGTGAGGCCGAGCGTGAACGCGAAGCCGCGCACGCTGCCGACGGCCAGGATGTAGAGGATGACGGCGGCAAGCATGTTGACGGCCTTCGAGGCGAAGATCGTGCGCTTGGCGCGATCCCAGCCGATCTCGACTGCGCTGGTGAGCTTGCGGCCTGACCGCAGCTCGTCTCGCACGCGTTCGAAGTAGACGATGAAGGAGTCCGCTGTCATGCCGATGCCGACGATGAGACCGGCGACGCCGGCCAGCGACAGCCGGTATCCGTAGCGCCATGTGACGAACAATAAGAGCAGATACGTCAGCACACCGGCGACCGCGAGGCTGGAGACGGTCACGAGGCCGAGCACGCGGTACTGGATGAGCGAGTAGATCACGACGAGCAGCAGGCCGATGCCGCCGGCGAGCAGGCCTTTGGCGAGGTAGTCGGCACCGAGGGTCGGCGAGATCTGCTGTTCGCTCTGCACCTGGAAGCTGATCGGCAGGGAGCCGTTCTTCAGCTGGCTGGCAAGCGTTTCGGCTTCTTCGATGGTGAAGGCGCCGGAGATCTGCATCCGCCCGTCAGTGATGTGCGCCTGCGAACGCGGTGCGGACAGCACGAGCCCATCGAGCACCATGGCGAACTGGTCGTAGGGCTCCTGCTGGCCGGTGAGCTCACCGGAGATCTGGCTGAACGCCTCGGAGCCGTACTTGTCGAGGGTCACGGAGACAGCCGGGCGGTTCGTCTGGGTGCCCTGTGCAGTGGTCTCGAACTCGAAGCTGGCGTCGGTGATGTGGGAGCCGTCGAATTCGACGGGGCCGAGCACGTACTTGGCCTGGCCGGACTGATCACAGGCGACGACCGGCTCATCAGCGGGGCCGGCCTCACCGCCGGTGCGGTTCTCCTCTAGGCTGCAGTCGAGCTCCTGGAACTCGGTGAGCACCTCCGGGGTCATCCAGCTCTGGTCGGTCTGCGGGTCGAAGCGCGGGAACTCGCCCTCTGCGACGGTCTCGGCTCCGGATTCTGCGTCTTCTGCGCTGCCGGGCTTGCCGGCAGGTCCTGGAATCGTGCCGGCATCGCTGGGCTCAGCGGCGGCATTGACGTCCGCGGCTGCATCAGCGGTGATCGATCCTGCGCCGCCCTGTGCCGGGTCTTCATCAGCCGGGGCTTCGGGGTCGGCACCCTCCTCGGGCATCTCCCCTTCCGGAAGCTCACCTTCGGGCGCTTCGCCCTGGTCCTTGAGGAGCTCTTCGAGCTGCTTGCGCTCCTCATCGGTGATGTCGCTGCCCTGATCCTCGCCGTCCTCGGCCGGCTGCTCCTCACCGGTTTCGGCCTGCGGCGGTCCGACGACGGCGACCCGGCGGAACACCATCTGTGCAGAGGAGCGCACCAGCTCGCGCGTCTGCTCATCAGGATTGCCCGGCAGGTTCACGATGATGTTGCGGTCACCCTGGGTGGTGATCTCAGCTTCGGACACACCAGTGGAGTCGACGCGCTGGCGGATGATCGCCACCGCCTGTTCGAGCTGCTCCTGGGTGATGCGCTGATCCTCCAGCTGCGGCTCGAGGATGATCGATGTGCCGCCTTCGAGGTCGAGGGCGAGCTTGGGCGTCCAGGTGGCGGTCGACCAGATGGCTCCGCCGCCGATGAGGGCGACGAGGGCCAGCGTGAAGATCGTCAGCCATGCGAAGCGCAGGCCGGGACGCGGCTTGTCTGCGGAAGTTGACACAGGGGATCTTTCGTCGGGGTGTGATCAGGCCTTGAAGTCGTCGCCGCGGTCGTCGCGGCGCAGGTCGTCGACGTCGCTGTCGTAGCGATCGTCGGACGAGTAGTCGTCGTACCGGTCCTCAGACGAAGAGTCGGACGAGTAGTCGTCATAGCGATCGGCGGAGGAGCCATCGCCGTAGCGGTCGGACGCTGCCGCATCGTCGTCGGTGCTGCTGGCGTCATCGCTGGAGAGCCCGTCGGTGGCGACACCGCTGGCGGGTTCGATATGGCCGATAGCCTGCTGGTGGACGCGCAGCACCGTGCCGGGGCCGCTCTCGATGGTCACGATGTGGTCTTCAGGCGCGACCGTGAGCACGGTTCCGTACACACCGAAGGTCGTCATCACCTCGGCGCCAGGCACGAGGTCGTTCTTCAGGCTCTCCTGGCGGGCCTTCTGCTTCTTACGGCTGCTGAACATGAAGAAGAGCATGAGGGCGCCGAGCACGAGAAAAATGAGGGTGGAATTCACAAGCGTTCCGCCTTTCGATGATGACAATGGGCCGCAGCCAAAACGCCAGTCTAGTGGTCTGGCTGCGCCAAGCACTAATCGTCGTCTGTGAACTCGAAGAGAGCACGTTCGGCATCCCGCGGCGTGAGGCCGAGGTGGCGCCAGCCTGCAGTCGTGGCGACGCGACCGCGCGGGGTGCGGGACATGAGGCCTTCGCGCACGAGGAACGGCTCGGCGACCTCTTCGACGGTGTCCGGCTCCTCCCCCACTGACACGGCCAGTGTGCGCAGTCCGACCGGTCCGCCGTCGAAGCGTTCGCACAGGGCGCGCAGCACTGCCCGGTCGAGGCGGTCGAGTCCGCGTTCGTCGACTTCGTAGACCTCCAGCGCAGCCCGTGCCGCGGCGTAGTCGACAACGCCCTTTCCGCGCACCTGCGCCCAGTCGCGGACGCGGCGCAGCAGCCGGTTGGCGATTCTGGGGGTGCCGCGGGAGCGGGTGGCGATCTCCGTGAGGCCGGCGGCATCTGCTTCGATGTCGAGCATCGTCGCTGAGCGCCGCAGCACGGTGTGCAGATCCTCCTCGGAGTAGAAGTCGAGGTGGCCGGTGAACCCGAAGCGGTCGCGCAGCGGTGCCGGCAGCAGACCGGAGCGGGTCGTCGCGCCGACGAGGGTGAAGAGCGGCAGGTCGAGCGGAATGGCGGTCGCTCCCGGGCCCTTGCCGACGATGACGTCGACGCGGAAGTCCTCCATCGCGACGTAGAGCATCTCCTCGGCTGCCCGGGCCACACGGTGGATCTCGTCGATGAAGAGGACTTCGCCCTCCTCCAGCGAAGACAGGATCGCTGCCAGATCGCCGGCGTGCTGCACGGCCGGGCCCGAGGTGACCCTGATCTGGGTGCCGAGTTCGTGGGCGATGATCATCGCCAGGGTAGTCTTGCCCAGCCCCGGCGGGCCGGAGAGCAGCACGTGGTCAGGTGCCCGGTTGCGGGCGGCAGCGGCGTCGAGGACGAGGGAGAGCTGTTCGCACACCTGCGGCTGGCCGGTGAAGTCCTTGAGCCCGCGGGGCCGGAGCGCGACCTCAGCGACCCGCTCAGCGTCATCGGCGCCCGCACGGGTCAGCCGTGCGCTCTCGGCTCCGGTGAGCTCATCGCCGGTGAATTCGACTTCGTAGCTCGGCTCGCTCATACGCGCCCGCCGATCGACTTGAGCGTGGCCTTGAGCAGCTCAGCGGTGCTCGGCTCGCCTTCGAGCTGCGCACGAGTCTCGGCGACGGCCTTTTCCGCGTGCGCCTGGCTCCAGCCGAGGTTGACGAGGCCTGCGACGACCTGGGCGCTCGTGGCATCGGCAGCAGCCGGTGCGGCCTGGGCTGCGGGCGCTCCGGCCGGGCGCGGGATGACGCTGAGCTTGCCGGCCAGTTCGAGCATGAGGCGCGCCGCGACCTTCTTGCCGACGCCGGGGACCTTCGTGAGGGCGGCCTGGTCCTCATCGGCGATCGCCTGGTGCAGCTCATCAGGGCTGAGCACGGAGAGCACGGCCAGTGCGAGCCGGGGCCCGATCCCGGAGATCGTCTGCAGCGTTTCGAACAGGTCCCGCTCCTCGGCATCGCCGAAGCCGTAGAGGGTCAGCGAGTCCTCGCGGACGACGAGCACGGTGTGCAGCTCGATGTCCTGGCCGCGGCGCACCTCGGCGGCCAGCGCTGGGGTGGCGAAGACCCGGCGGCCGATCCCGGCGGTGACGACGATGAGGCTGTCGGGGCGCACGCTGTGCACCGTGCCCGAAAGAAAGGTGATCACTCAATCTCCCAGTGAGAACGTGTGTACGAATACAACTCTAACTGCTCGCACGAACAGAACCCGGCACCTGTGTCCTCGGGGCGTGCCGCGCTCCGCGAGACCGTACCGTTCACCGGCTGCGCGCCGCGCTCCGCGAGACCTACCCGCTCTGCGGTCGAACACCCCGTTCAGCGGGCGGGCAGCGCGTTCAGCGACGGCGGTTGGCGCCGGCGCTCTTGAGCGCGGCTGCCCACTGCTGCTGCGCCGGTGTCAGCGAGCTGCCCTGCCGGCCGGCGCCCTGGCGGGTGTCGACGTCCTTCGTGAACCCCGGCGTCGAACCGGCCGCACCGGCGCCGCGCCACAGGTGGCAGATCGCCAGCGCGAGGGCGTCGGCGGCATCGGCGGGCTTGACGGGGGCGTCGAGGCGCAGGATCCGGGTGACCATGTTCGTCACCTGCGCCTTGCCGGCCCGGCCGCTGCCGGTGACGGCGGCCTTCACCTCGGAAGGGGTGTGCATCGCCACGGGGATGCCGCGCCGGGCGGCCAACCCCATCGTCAGCCCGGAGGCCTGGGCGGTGCCGATGATCGTCGAGACATTGTGGCGGGCGAAGACCCGCTCGATGCTCACAACATCGGGCCGGTGCTCATCGAGCCACCGGTCGAAGGCGTCGGCGAGGGCACCGAGGCGGGTGTCGACGGCGTCGACGGAGGGCGTTTCGACGACGTCGACGGCGACGAGAGCCGGCCTGTGGACGCGCTGGGCATCGATGACGCCGATGCCGCAGCGGGTCAGGCCCGGGTCGACTCCCATCACACGCATCGGTTCATGCGCCGTTCAGCTGTGCGAGAACCTCAGCGGAGACATCGGCGTTCGAGTAGACGTTCTGCACGTCATCGCAGTCTTCGAGCACGTCGATGAGGTTGAAGACCTTCTCTGCGGTGGCGACGTCGAGAGGCACTTCGATGTTCGGCACGAAGGAGGCGTCGGCGGAGTCGTAGTCGATGTCCGCTTCCTGCAGGGCGGTGCGCACCGCGACGAGGTCGGTGGCCTCGCAGATGATCTCGTAGATCTCGCCGTTGTCGTTGACCTCTTCGGCGCCGGCCTCCAGGGTCGCTTCCATGATCGCCTCGTCGTCGGTGTCCGCAGCGGGGACGACGATGACGCCCTTGCGGTTGAAGTTGTACGACACCGAACCCGGATCGGCCATCGAGCCGCCGTTGCGGGTCACCGCGACCCGCACCTCGGAGGCGGCGCGGTTGCGGTTGTCGGTCAGGCACTCGATGAGCATGGCGACGCCGCCGGGGCCGTAGCCTTCGTACATGATCGTCTCGTAGTCGACGCCGCCGCCGTCGAGACCGGCGCCGCGCTTGACGGCGCGTTCGATGTTGTCATTGGGAACCGAGGACTTCTTGGCCTTCTGGATGGCGTCGAAGAGGGTGGGGTTGCCGTCGACATCGGGGCCGCCGGCACGGGCTGCCACCTCGATGTTCTTGACCAGCTTGGCGAACAGCTTGCCGCGCTTGGCGTCGATCGCTGCCTTCTTGTGCTTGGTTGTCGCCCACTTGGAGTGGCCTGCCACAGATGTCTCCTCGTCTCGGTTGTGCGTGTGCGCCGCCGACGCTCGGCGCCTCTCAGCGCCCGAGCCTGCCGCGCGGCTGTCTGAAGTGTACCGCCGCGGCTGTCTGCTAATCGAGAACGAGCGGTTCGGCCGGCACGTCCCGGCGCTGCACCATCTCCACGAGCGTCGCCAGCTGCGGAGGATAGATGACGTCGGTCGTCGAGCGCAGCTCTTCGAGCGGCCACCAGCGGCCTTCGACGATCGAGGCCTTCTCGACATCGGTCCAGACGGCTTCGTCGAAGTCGAAGTCCTCCTCGCACTGCATGCCGTAGTAGGTCTCGTGCTGCAGCGTCGAATGGTGCTTGAACTCCATCACGAAGGAGCGGCTGGCGAGCGGGCCGAGGAGGTCGCCGGGGTCGCACTCGATGCCGGCCTCTTCGGACAGCTCACGAGCCGCGGTCTGCACGGAAGTCTCGCCCAGTTCTGAGCCGCCGCCGCAGGTGATCCACCAGTGGCGTGAATCGTCGTACATGTCCTTGACATGCAACAGCAGGACCTCTCCTGCAGCGTTGAGCAGCACGACACGTGCTGCGGTGCGGGCTTTCATTCTTCTTCCTCTCGGCTGAGCTGGTGCGCCAGCTCCTCGGCGGTCGTTGCATCAGTCTCCGCTGCGGGAGAGCTGGTGAGCGGCGGTCAGGCGGGCAGGTGGGTGCTCCACCACCTGAGGATGTGCTCGAATCGCTGCACACGGTGGCGGGGCCTGCCGGTGCGTGAGAGCCCATGGCTCTCGCCGGGGAAGATCAGCAGCTCAGTGTACGTGCCATTGCGCTGCAGTTCTGCATAGTACCGCTGCGCCTGCTCCAAAGGACAGCGGAAGTCGCGCTCGGAGTGGATGACGAAGGTCGGCACATTGTTCTGCGCAAGACGCGTCATCGGCGACTGCACGGCGATCCGCTCGGCATCACGGCCGGTGTACTCCTCGGTGAAGAAGCGGCCGATGTCCGAGGTGCCGACGAAGGTCGCCGGATCGAGGTAGCCGCGTTCGACGATGCCGGCGGCGAAGCGGTCGGTGTCGTTGAGCGTCATCGCGGTGAGGTAGCCGCCGTAGGATCCGCCCTGCACGCCCATGCGGCTGCCGTCGAGCTCGGGGTGTGCGGCCAGCGCGGCGTCGAGGATCGCAAGCACATCGGCCATCGCCGGTTCGGCCATATTGCCCTGCACCGCCCGACCCCAGGCGCGGCCGCGGCCGTTGGAGCCGCGCGGATTGGAGTAGACGACGGCGTAGCCGGCGCCGACGAGCACCTGGGTCTCGTCGAACACCGCCTCGGTGTACTGGGCGAAGGGCCCGCCGTGGATGTTGAGGATGACCGGGAACGGTCCCTCGCCCTCGGGGATCGCGACCCAGCCGCGGACATCGCCGAGCGGGGTCGGTGCGGTGACCGGCTGCGGAGTGACGACCGGCAGCGGCGTCTCGACGAGGCTGCGGGCGAAGTCGCTCAGCTGCTCCAGCCCACCCGCGGCGTCGACGGCGAAAACCTCGCCGGGCGAGGTGACCGTGGCGGCGGTGACGATGAGCCGCTCGCCGTGGCGGGCGAGACCGGTGACGACGAGCTCCGGCGGCGTCAGCAGCGCCGGACCCGCGCCCGAGGCGGGGGTGCTCTCCGTGCCCGAGGCGGGGGTGCTCTCCGTGCCCGAGGCGGAGGCCGCCTCGGCGTGGGTGAGCGCACCGTCAGTGAGCTGCACGAGCGGGCCGTCGAGCGGGATGCGGGCAGCGCGCTGGGAGCCGGCGACGGTGAGCACGACATAGGCGCAGCCATCGGCGACGACCGGTGCGATGCCTTCGAGTTCGACGGTCTCATCGCAGGTCAGACGCGTGGTGTCGCCGGTGCGCAGATCGTGGACGAAGAGGCCGGGAACCGCGGCGACGAAGTCGATGGCCGATGCGCGCAGCTCCGATCCGGTGAAGAGGATGCGGTCGTCGTCGAGCCACTGGTGGGCGCCGACGCTCAGCATCCCCAGGTCGATGCGCTCCATTCCGGACTCTCCGATGAGCCACAGGTGGGAGCGCAGATCGACGCCGGCTGCCGGCTGTTCGACGCCGGCGATAACGCTCAGGCGTCCGCTCGGACTGAACTGGGGATCGCTGATGTCCTCGCTGTGCTCCGTCAGCTGTTCGGCAGCCGGCACATCCTCGCTGCCGGACACGCTCACGGCTGTCAGCGCCGGGTCCGTGAGGTCTGCGGCGTAGAGCTGGGTGACGCGGTCGCGGCGGTAGCCGAGCCCATCGGCGAGGTAAGCAGCCGCGGTGATGTGGCGCGGGGCCTCGGCATCGGCGCTGATGTCCTCATCGGTGCCGTAGCGTCCCTCCTCCGGCGTGCGGGCGAGCCAGACGACGCGGGCGCCGGAGGGGTCGAAGGCGAAGCCGGAGACGCCCAGCTGTGCGTCGGTCACGCGCCGGGCCTCGGCACCGGGGCTGCCGATGAACAGCTGCGGGGTGTCGTTCGGTCCGGTCGCCCGGATGAAGCCGAAGGCGGAGTCGGTGATGGTGAGGCTGCTGTCGCTCCAGCCGTGGGTGGCGCGGGTCCACTCCCCTGCCGCGGCGTCGAGGCTGCGGGTGAGGTACTGGGCGCGGTAGGTGTTGGCGTCCAGATCCGGGCGGGTGAGCTGGCAGTACAGACGGTCACCGGTGACGACCGGCTCTGCGCAGCTGATGAGGGAGGTGATATCGGCTGGTTTCACGCGTTCCATTCCTTTGCGAAGAGGGCTCGGACGTCGGCATGGACCTGTGGCAGCGCCTTGGTCTGGGCGATGATGGGCAGGAAGTTGGCGTCTCCGCCCCAGCGGGGCACAACATGCTGGTGCAGGTGCGCGGCGATGCCGGCTCCGGCCACCCCGCCCTGGTTCATCCCGAGGTTGAAGCCGTGCGGTGCCGACACTGCGCGGATGACGCGCATCGCCTGCTGGGTGAACCGGGCGAGCTCGACCGTCTCCTCCTCGCTCAGATCCGTGTAGTCGGCGACATGGCGATACGGGCAGATGAGCAGGTGGCCGGGATTGTAGGGGTACAGGTTGAGCACCGCGAAGACCGTCTCGCCGCGGGCGACGATGAGGCCGTCCTCATCACTGCGGCTCGGCGCCAGGCAGAACGGGCACTGCTGGGCGCTGCTATCGGCGGGCTTGTCCTGCCCGCCGATGTAGACCATGCGGTGCGGCGTCCACAACCGCTGCAGGCCGTCGGGCTCCCCGGGGAACCCGGCAGCCGCCTCGGGCTCGGGGATCCCGGAGGCGGCGGCGCCGGTGTGCTCGCCGTGCTCGTCGGTCATACCTGCGCCTTCGTCTCGATCGCCTCGACGATCTGTGCGATCGCCTCATCGATCGGCACGCCGTTGTGCTGGCTGCCGTCGCGGAACCGGAAGGACACCGCCTGGGCGTCGCGGTCCTCGCCGCCGGCGATGAGGGTGTAGGGCACCTTCGACTTCGAGGCGTTGCGGATCTTCTTGGGGAAGCGGTCGTCGGAGTCGTCGACCTCGACGCGCACGCCGCGGGCGCGCAGCCGATCGGCCACCTCGTGCAGGTACGGGGAGAACTCCTCGGCCACCGGCACGCAGGTGACCTGCACCGGGGAGAGCCAGACGGGGAACGCTCCGGCATAGTGTTCGGTCAGCACGCCGAAGAACCGTTCGATCGAGCCGAACTTCGCCGAGTGGATCATGACCGGACGCTTCCGGGAGCCGTCCGCGGCCTGGTATTCGAGGCCGAAGCGCTCCGGCTGATTGAAGTCGAGCTGCACGGTCGACATCTGCCAGGTGCGGCCGATCGCGTCGCGGGCCTGCACGGAGATCTTGGGGCCGTAGAAGGCTGCGCCACCGGGATCGGGCACGAGTTCGAGGCCGGTCTCACGGCCGACGCTCTCCAGCACCTCGGTGGCGGCCGCCCACTGCTCATCCGAGCCGATGAACTTGTCCTGCTTCTTGCCGTCCTCATCGCGGGTGGAGAGCTCGAGGTAGAAGTCGTTGAGGCCGAAGTCGCGCAGCAGCGAGAGGACGAAGTTGAGCAGGTGGCGGATCTCTGCGGCAGCGTCCTCTTCGGCGACGTAGGAGTGGGAGTCGTCCTGTGTCAGGGCGCGCACGCGGGTCAGGCCGTGGATGACGCCGGAGGCCTCATCGCGGTACACCGTGCCGAACTCGAACAGCCGCAGCGGCAGATCGCGGTAGGAGCGGCCGCGCGAGCGGTAGATGAGATTGTGCATCGGGCAGTTCATCGCCTTGAGCCGGTACGGGGTACCGGCCTTGACGATCTCGCCGGTGGCATCGTCGCGGACCTCGTCGACGGGCAGGGACGGGAACATGTTCTCCCCGTAGTACGGCAGGTGGCCCGAGGTGTAGTAGAGCGCTTCCTTGGAGATGTGCGGGGTGCCGACGTAGGAGAAGCCCTCCTCGATGTGGCGCTGGCGGACGTAGTCCTCCATCTCGCGCTTGATGACACCGCCCTTGGGGTGGAAGACCGGCAGGCCGGAGCCGAGCTCATCGGGGAAGGAGAACAGGTCGAGTTCGGCACCGAGCTTGCGGTGATCGCGGCGCTCCGCCTCGGCGATGCGATCCTGGTAGGCCTTGAGGTCCTCTTTCGAGGCCCAGGCGGTGCCGTAGATGCGCTGCAGCGAGGCATTGGCCTGATCACCGCGCCAGTAGGCGGCCGAGGAGCGGGTGACAGCGAAGCCCTGGCCGATGTGCTTGGTGCTCGGCAGGTGCGGGCCGCGGCACAGATCCTGCCAGACGGCTTCGCCCTGCCGGTTGGTGTTCTCGTAGACCGTCAGCTCAGTGCCGCCGACTTCGACGAAGGCGTCGTCATCGCTTCCGGCCTTGGCACGGTCGTCGATGAGTTCGAGCTTGTACGGCTCTGCGGCCATCCGGCTGCGGGCCTCTTCCTCGGTGACGACAACGCGCTTGAACTGCTGGCCTTGCTTGATGATCTGCTTGGCCCGCTTTTCGATCTGCTTGAGATCCTCCGGGGTAAACGGTTCGGCGACATCGAAGTCGAAGTAGAAGCCGTCGGTGATGTAGGGGCCGATGCCCAGGGTGGTGCCGGGGAACAGCTCCTGGACGGCCTGGGCGACGACATGGCCGGCGGAGTGGCGGAGGATGTTGAGGCCCTCGGCGTCTGCCAGCGTGATGGGCTCGACGACGTCGCCGGGCGCCAGCTCGCGGCTGAGGTCGGCCGAGGCGCCGTTGAGTTCGATGGCGATGACATCTTTCCGGTCGGCGTACACAGTCGTGCCAGTCATTCCTTCCTCGAACGGGATCTGCCTGCCCTCGAGCTGAATGGAATCGGCCACTGCGGTGCTCCTTGCTGTGTCGTCTGTGATGTCGATCGGTGAAAGTCTACCCCTTCTGCCGCCGGCCAGAAGAGGATGGGCTGAGGCTCCGGTTGCGGAGCCTCAGCCCATTGTGGGACTGGTGTTCTCAGCCCTTCTTGAAGATGTACGGGTTGCTGTAACCCTGGTCGGAGTTGGGCATCGTCACTTCCAGCTCAAGGGAGTCGATGTCGGAGTGCGGGACCTCGTATCCGAGGGCGAAGTCCTTGCTCTCACCAGCCGGAACCGGCTCGAACGACAGCGCGCCGCTGTACTCTCCGGTGAAGACGTCCGTGCAGTCACCGCCGGAGTAGGTGCAGGAGATGAGCGGGAAGCCGGGATCGAACTCAGCATCGGAGTTGTTCTCGATAGTGAAGACAACTCGGGCCATCTCGCCGTTGGTGCTTTCAGCACCGAAATCGACCGTGTCCTCGCCGACTGCC
The DNA here is from genome assembly GCF_042429315.1 of Brevibacterium otitidis. Taxonomy (NCBI): domain Bacteria; kingdom Bacillati; phylum Actinomycetota; class Actinomycetes; order Micrococcales; family Brevibacteriaceae; genus Brevibacterium; species Brevibacterium otitidis. Next base: position 136,865 of record NZ_JBHMAU010000066.1, read on the forward strand.
ACGGCCATCGTCACACCGTCTGTGAGATCGACTGTCGAGCCGCCGCTCGAACCGCCGCTGTCGTCGGTGTCCTCGGAGGGCTGCGCATCCGAGGTCTCGTCGCAGCGCCGGCGGGTTCAGACGGTTGAGCAGAACCGTCTTCCGCCGGGTTGCCGGCGGCGGAGCTCGACGATGAAGGCGACTGGCTCTGCTGGTTCAGGCTCTTGTTGGCGCTGTTCAAGATCCAGATCTGGACAATGATGAGGATGATCGTCAGCAGAATGGAGATTCCGCCGAGCACGATGCCGGTGATGTTCATGCCGCGGTTGGTCGCCTTGTTCTGCTTGGCGGCCGAGAGCCCGATGAAGCCGAGGATGATCGCAGCCAGGGCGAGCAGCAGGGCGAGTCCGCCGGCGACGAAGCCGACGAACGGGATCCACGAGCCGCCGGAGGACAGCAGCGCGAGGATGCCGGCGATGAGCGCGAGGATGCCGAGGATGTTGCGGGACTTGTTGTCGCCGCCGGAGCCGTAGGGGTCAGCCTGACCGCCGTAGGGATCCGACTGGCCTCCATAGGGGGCGCTCGGGCCGCCGTAGGCAGGAGCGAACTGGTCGGCGGGCCCAGCCTCGCCGCCGGGGTAGCCGCCGGCGGAGGAGTAGCTCGGAGCCGGCTCGCCGTACGACGGCTGGGAACCATACTGCGGCTGTGCACCGTAGTCCGGCTGCGAGCCGTAGGGCGACTGGGAGCCGTAGGGCGACTGGGAGCCGTAGCCCGGCTGTCCGCCCTCACCGCTGCTGCCGTAGGGGTCGGAACCGTATGGGGGCTGAGATGACATCGACGTTCTCTTTTCACATTGAGGTCAGTTCGTGCTTTCCCGTTCAGCTTAGCTGTCACGGGGGCACGCTGATGCACGCTGGAGTTGCGATCCTGCAACAGGACGGTGACATACAGGAGTGAAATGTGGCGCGCCCCACACCAGGCAGTCGATCGGCCGACACAACGCAGAATGCCGGGCTGCAGAGCCCGGCATCCACAATCTGTGCGCGATACTGGGATCGAACCAGTGACCTCTTCCGTGTCAGGGAAGCGCGCTACCGCTGCGCCAATCGCGCCTGAACCACTTCATGTGGGGCGTATTCAGTTATGCATGGCGTTCTCGCCGTGCGCGATACTGGGATCGAACCAGTGACCTCTTCCGTGTGAAGGAAGCGCGCTACCGCTGCGCCAATCGCGCTTGCGCCCGAAGGCGAAGCCGAGGTGGAGATGGGATTCGAACCCACGTATACGGCTTTGCAGGCCGCTGCCTCGCCTCTCGGCCACTCCACCGTGAGACGGTCTGGCCTGTCTCCGAGCGGATGACGGGACTCGAACCCGCGACCCTCACCTTGGCAAGGTGATGCTCTACCAACTGAGCCACATCCGCGTGTTTGCGAGGGAGATTTCCTTGCAACGAGAAACAACTCTATCTGGTGAACCCCAAGTTGCCAAATCGCTCGCAGGTGACCCTCGTCACATCAGAGGCGAAGCCCTTGAACCGGCCTCAGCAGCAGTCCCGCAGGCTGCTGCAGCGCTGCCGGACTCTAGACTGATGGGGTGACCCTGCACCGTCCCCGTCCCCCAGGCTGGCTGTCCCGCACCCATAAGCAGGGACGGCCGTGGTGGCGGCGTGCGCGCTTGGCATTCCTGCGGTGGCGGCGGCTGGTGATGAGCAATGCGCAGACGGCATTCATCTACCGCTGGCTGGTCGGCTGCGTCGGGGCCGTCGTCATCGTCATCGGCCTCGCCCTCGTGCCCCTGCCCGGACCGGGCTGGCTCATCGTGTTCATCGGCTTGGCGATCATCGCATCAGAGTTCCAGTGGGCGCAGAGCCTGCTGCTGTGGGGACGGGCCGTGCTGCACCGGTGGACGACCTGGCTGCGGACCAGCCATTGGACGGTCTCACTGGCGGTGGCGGCCGCGACCGCACTGTTCGTCGCCGCTGTTGTATGGCTGACGACGCGAGTCATCGGCCTGCCGGATTGGGTGCCGGACTGGCCGGTGTTCCGGTGGCTGCTGCTGCGCTGACTCATCCTCCGGCAGCTGCGTGGGGTGGAGGCGGGAGGCGGCTCAGTCCTCGAACTGCCGGTTCGTCTCCTCCAGGCGCTTGAGCTCTGCATCCGGATCGAAGTGGCCGAGCGGCCAGTCGAGGTTGAGCTGCTGGAGCTGATGGATGAGCAGCCGCACGATCGCCCACCGCGAATACCATTTGCGGTCGGCCGGGATGACGTACCACGGCACCAGATCCGTCGAGGTGCGGTCGAGCACATCCTGATAGGCCTGGGTGTAATCCGCCCAGCGTGCGCGGTCATCGATGTCGGTCGGGTTGAACTTCCAGTGCTTGTCGACACGGCGCAGCCGGTTCTCCAGGCGCTTCGCCTGCTCCTCCGGCGACACGGTCAGCATGCACTTGACGATATGGATGCCGGAGTCGACCTGCGTGTCCTCGAAGGAGTTGATGTCCTCATAGCGGTCGAGCCACACGGACGGCGGTTCGAGCTCGTGCATGCGCACAGCGAGGATGTCCTCATAGTGGGAGCGGTCGAAGACCCCGATGTTCCCCCAGCGGGGCAGCGCGCGGTTGATCCGCCACAGGAACGGCCGTGACGCCTCCTCAGCGTTGGGCACGCCGAAGGCAGAGACCTGCACGCCGTGCGGGCTCAGTGCGCCGACGACGTGCTTGACGACGCCGCCCTTGCCGGCGGTGTCGCGGCCTTGCAGCACGAGCAGCACCGACTTGCGCAGACCGCCGACATTGGCGTTGGCGTAGAGCCGCTCCTGCAGATCGGAGAGCAGCTCCGTGTCGACCTGCTGGGCTGCTCTGCCGTCCTGCTTCTCCCCTGAGAATCCTGGGGTGGCTGCGGTGTCGATCGCGGAGAAGTCATCGCCGGGGGCGAAGCGCAGCAGCTCGGCGACCTCAGCCGGGGAGGCCTGGTCGACGTTGTCGGCCAGGGGCGGTGTTTCGGCAGGCTGCAGTTCCATCATCGCTCCGTTCCGCTGGCCAGCGCGGTCAGGCGCGACAGGCAGCGCAGATACTTCTTGCGGTAGCCGCCGGAGACCATGTCGTCGGTGAACACAGCGTCGAGGCGGGCTCCGCTGTTGTGAATGGTGATCGCACGGTCGTACATCCGGTCGACGAGGGCGACGAAGCGCAGGGCGACGCTTTCGCTGTCGATCGTCTGCACGTCCTCCCACAGCATCATGTCGATGCCGTCGAGCATCCTGCTGTAGCGCGAGGGGTGGACCGACGGGAGGTGTTCGAGCACCGTGGAGAAGTCGTCGCGGGCGATGGTGACATCGCCTGCAGCGGCGGCGACCGCATCGAGCTCGGCCGCATCGACCGGCTCCGGCGGGGTGGGGCTGCCGCGGTGGCGATAGTCATCGCCGTCGATGGTGAGCACGGTGAACTGATCGGCCAGCGCCTGGATCTCGCGCAGGAAGTCCTGGGCGGCGAAGCGGCCCTGCCCGAGCGCGCCGGGGAGGGTGTTGGAGGTGGCGACGATCTTGACGCCGGCGTCGGTGAGTTCGCGCATGAGCCGCGACATCATGACGGTGTCGCCGGGATCGTCGAGTTCGAACTCGTCGATGCACACGAGCTTCATGCCCGACAGCTCATCGCGGGCGCGCTGGAAGCCGAGGGCGCCGATGAGGTTCGTGTACTCGACGAAGGTGCCAAAGGTCGCCGGCTTCTCGCTGGCGTGCCAGGCCGAGGCGAGCAGGTGGGTCTTGCCGACCCCGTAGCCGCCGTCGAGGTAGATGCCCTTGCCGGCTTTCGGCTTGGAGCCGAAGAGCTTGGAGAGGAACCCCGATTCCCGGCGCTGCGCAGCGAACTCCCGCAGCTGGTCGCGGGCGCGCGACTGCGAGGGCTGACGCTCATCGGGCCGATAGCTGTCGAAGGACACATCCGAGAACTGCGGCGGCGGCACGAAGCCGTTGATGAGGTCTTCGGGGGCGACCTCGGGGCGCCGCTCGGTCAGCTTGATGATCTTGGGTTCACTCACAGCACATAAGTCTACAAACGTTCAGCCGCCGCCCCCGCGCGCCCTGCCGCTATGAGGACATGCGCCTGCCGGGAGCAGACGGAGCCCCGCCGTCAGGAGACGTATCAGGAGAAGTCGAAGCCGAGCCGGCCGAGCTGCTTGGGATCGCGCTGCCAGTCCTTGGCGACCTTGACGTGCAGATCGAGGTAGATCGGGGTGCCGAGGATCGCCTGGATGTTCTTCCGCGCCGTCGTGCCGATCTCCTTGAGGCGGGAACCGCGGCGGCCGATGATGATCGCCTTCTGGCTGGGCCGCTCGACGAAGAGGTTGACCCGCACATCCCACAGCGGCTTGTCCTCCGGCCGGCCCTCGCGCGGGCCCATCTCCTCCACCTGCACGGCCAGGGAGTGCGGCAGCTCATCGCGCACGCCCTCCAGCGCCGCCTCGCGCACAAGCTCGGCGACGAGCACGGATTCCGGCTCGTCGGTGACCTCCCCGTCCGGGTACAGCGGCGGGGACTCCGGCAGGTGGCCGGCGAGCACCGCATCGACGGTGTCGACCTGGAATCCGTCCTGCGCGGAGACCGGGACGATGTCGGCGAAGTCGCCGAGCTGCTCGACGGCGATGAGCGCCTCGGTCAGGTGCTGCCGGTCGACGAGGTCGGTCTTCGTGACAATCGCCACGACCGGGGTGCGCTCGGAGACGAGCTGGAGCTGTTCGGCGATATAGCGGTCGCCGGGGCCGACCCGCTCATCGGCAGGCAGGCAGAAGCCGATGACATCGACTTCGCTCAGGGTCGCCGCGACGAGGTCGTTGAGACGGGAGCCGAGGAGTGTGCGGGGCCGGTGCAGGCCCGGCGTGTCGACGAGTACGAGCTGGTGGTCGTCACGGTGGACGATCCCGCGGATCGTGTGCCGGGTGGTCTGGGGCTTCGCCGAGGTGATGGCGATTTTGGTGCCGACCAGCGCATTCGTCAGCGTGGACTTGCCGGTGTTCGGCCGGCCGACGAGGCAGGCGAAGCCGGCCCGGTAGCCTTCGGGCAGATCGGTGCGGAACAGCTCTGTCATACGTCCTCTGTCTCTCGTTCCCGCCGCACCCGCACATGGGTGATGCGGTGGCGGCGGCCCTGTCCGGGCATCGCTTCGATGTACAGTCCGGAGATCGTGGCATGGGCGCCGGCGATCGGCACGCGGTCGATCTCCTTGGCCAGCAGGCCGCCGACCGTGGTGACGTCCTCGTCCTCGATGCGGGTGTCGAAGAACTCCGCCAGATCGTCGATCTGGGTGCGGGTGCTCACCAGGTACTCCCCCGGCTCGGTTTCGACGATGTCGTCCTCTGCTGCATCGTACTCATCTTCGATCTCGCCGACGATCTCCTCGACGATGTCCTCCATCGTGATGAGGCCGGCGGTGCCGCCGTATTCGTCGACAGCCATCGCCACGTGGTTGCTCGCCAGCTGCATCTCGCGCATGAGCTCGTCGACCGGTTTGGTCTCCGGGACGAAGACCACCGGTCGGCAGTGTTCGGCGACCGGTGCCTCGGCGTCCTCCGGGTGCAGGTGGAGGCGGCGGGCGACGTCCTTGAGGTAGACGATGCCGCGCACATCGTCGAGGTCGTCGTCGATGACCGGCACGCGGGAGAAGCCCGAACGCAGGAACAGCGCCATCGCCTTGGCCAGCGGCTGTGCGGCGTCGATCGCGACGATGTCGGTGCGCGGGACCATCACCTTGTACACGCGGGTGTCGGCGAGGTTGAAGACCGACTCGATCATGTCGCGCTCTTCGTCTTCGATGACGTCGACGGCGGAGGCGCGCTCAACAAGATCGCGCAGCTGGCCTTCGGTAACGAACGGGCCGTCGCGGAACACCTTCTCCGGGGTGAGCATATTGCCCAGCCACACGAGGATCCGCGCAACCGGGCCGAGCGCCTGGCGCAGGCCGACGACGAGCCACCCGGTCAGCAGGGTCACCTGCAGGGAGCGGCGCCGGCCGATGGTGCGCGGGGACACTCCGGCGACGACGAACACGGCGATCGAGGCGGTGATGACCGAGGCGAAGATGAGCTGCCAGCTGATGCCGAAGACGTGGTAGTAGCCGACTGCAACGAACACGGTGGCCAGGGATTCGAAGAACTGCCTGACGAAGGTGAGCACGTTGATGTGCGTCGGCAGATCCGCGAGGATCGCCGCGGCTGTGCCACCGCCCCGGGTGCCGGATTCGGCGGCGTGGGCGATCTCATGATGCGACACGTTCGAGATCGCCGAATCCGCGGCAGCGAGCACAGCTGCGAAGGCGATGCACAGCAGCCCTGAGAGCATGAAGGCGAGGATCGGCACGCTGTCAGTCCTCGGTCGGTTCAGGGATGGTGGTGCGTCCGGGCTCCCGTTCGGCGAACCAGGTCAGCAGCAGGTGGCGCTGCAGCCCGAACATCTCCTCCTTCTCCTCCGGCTCATGGTGGTCGTAGCCCATGAGGTGCAGCAGACCGTGAGCGGTCAGCAGCAGAATCTCATCGCTGAGGGAGTGCCCGGCTGCGCTGGCCTGCTCGGCGGCGACGGCTGGGCAGATGACGATATCGCCGAGCACGCCGTCCTCGTCGTGGCCCGGTTTGAGCTCGTCCATCGGAAAGGACATGACATCGGTGGGACCGTCGAGGCTCATCCACCGCTGGTGCAGCTCGGTCATCGCCGCTTCGTCGATGAACCGGATGCCCACCTCGGCAGCGGGGCTGATGTGCATGCGGTCAAGGACATGCTCAGCCAGGGCGACGACCTCGGGCAGGTCGATCTGGGCGGGGGTCTCGTTGCCGATCTCGATGGTCATCTCAGCGTCCCTTCCGTCCGGCGCCCGCGGCTTCGCGGCCGGACCACAGATCATAGGCGTCGACGATCGCCGACACCAGGTCGTGGCGGACGACGTCCTTGCTCGTCAGCCGGCAGAACCGGATGTCATCGACATGGCCGAGGATGTCCTGGGCGAGCACGAGGCCGCTGCGGGTCGCGCCGGGCAGGTCGACCTGACTGGTATCGCCGGTGACGACCATCCGGGAGCCGAAGCCCAGCCTCGTGAGGAACATCTTCATCTGCTCGAATGTCGTGTTCTGCGCTTCGTCGAGGATGATGAACGAGTCGTTGAGGGTGCGTCCACGCATATAGGCCAGCGGGGCGACCTCAATGGTGCCGGAGTCGAGCAGCATCCTGATCCGGTCCGGTTCGATCATGTCATGCAGCGCATCGTAGAGGGGCCGCACATAGGGGTCGATCTTCTCGTCGAGCGTGCCGGGCAGGAACCCGAGGTTCTCCCCTGCCTCGACGGCCGGCCGGGTAAGGATGATGCGGGAGACGGCTTTGTTCTGCAGCGCATTGACAGCCATCGCCATCGCCAGATAGGTCTTGCCGGTGCCGGCGGGGCCGAGGCCGAAGGTGATGGTGTGCGAGCGGATCGCGGACACGTACTGGTGCTGACCGTAGGTCTTGGGCCGCACGGTGCGCCCGCGCGAGGACAGGATGTTCTCGCTCAGCACCTGGGCTGCGCTGCCGGCCTCAGGCTCCATCGTGTGGACGCGGCGCACCGCATCGGGATCGATGAGCTGGCCGCCGGCGACGAGCTTCTTCAGCTCCCCGATCGTCGTCACGAGCGCACCGACTGCCGCCTCGGGACCGGACAGCGTCATCTCGTGCTGCCGGCAGTGGATGTCGACGTCCGGTGCGAGCTCCTCCAGGGTGCGCAGATTCGCTTCGGCCGGGCCGAACAGCGCAACAGGGTCGATGTTCTCTGGGATCGTCAGGTGCACGCGGGTGTGCGCCTGCTGAGCGGGGCTGAGGTTCTCAGCCGGTTCCGACGTGTTCTGGGCCTCCAGCGCGGGTCCTCTTCTCAGTTCTCGTTCTCAGTTTCGGTGTTCTCGTGGCACGTGGGCTCTTATGGGCAACTCTAGCGCCTCGCCGGTTCGGCCGCCGGGCTCACCAGCGGCCCAGCGCGGCCTGGCACAGGCCGAGTGCCACCGGGCCGGCTGTCGAGGCGCGCAGCACGGTGGCGCCGAGCACCGCAGTCTGGGCTCCTGCCGCACGCAGCGCGGCGATCTCCGCCTCGGCGATGCCGCCTTCGGGGCCGACGATGAGCACGATCCGCGCGCAGCCGGCTGGATCCGCCGAGAGCTTCGCTTGCAGGGCCTGCAGCCGTTCCGTCAGCGGCTGGCTGGCGGCCTCGTGCAGCACGAAGGCCGCGTCGTTCGGTCCCAGCACGTGAGCCAGATCGGTGCCGCGGACCAGCTCGCCCACAGCCGGGACGAAGGCCCGCCTGGCCTGTTCTGCTGCCGCCGCCGAGGTGTGCTGCCATTTGGCGAGCGATTTGCCGGCTTTGGCTGCCGGCCAGCGGACGATGGACCGCTGTGCTTCCCAAGGGATGACGGCGTCGACGCCGACCTCGACGGCTGCTTCGACGGCGGCCAGGTCGCGGCCGGACTTCGCCAGCGCTTGGACGAGCACGAGCTGCGGGCTGGGGCGCTCCTCGACCTCGACTGCGGTGATGTCGATGCGCAGCTCTGAGCGGTCGGCGCGGCTGATCGTGCCGGTGATGCGCAGGCCACTGCCGTCGCTGAGCTGCAGCTGTTCGCCGGCCTGCATGCGGCGCACAGTCACCGCATGGTGGGCGATCGCCTCCGGGGCCAGCAGCTCGCCGGCCTCACCCCGATGGGCGAGACCGGCGTCGATGAAGACCGGCAGGGTCATCGGCCGGCGAACCGCTCGCGGAAGCGGCGGAAGGCGCTGCGCTCTGTGCCCTTGCCGACCGTCGCCTCCGGCTGGGTCTCATCGCGCAGGCGGGCGAGCTCTTCGAGCAGCTCCGCCTGCTTGGCGTCGAGCTTCCTCGGGGTGGCGACGTTGATCGTGATGATGAGGTCGCCGCGGCTGCTGTGGCGCAGCCGCTGTGCGCCGAGCCCGGACAGCTTCTGGGTGGTGCCGGACTGGGTGCCGGCTTCGATGCTGATGTCGCGGCTGCCGTCGAAGGTGTCGAGGGACACGGTCGCGCCGAGGGCGGCCGCCGTCATCGGCACTTCGATCGTGCAGCGCAGATGATCTCCGTCGCGTTCGAAGGAGGGGTGCTCGCGCACGGTGACCTCGATGAACAGGTCGCCGGCCGGTCCGCCGCCGGGTCCCACCTCGCCGCGGCCGGGCAGCTGGATGCGGGTGCCGGTGGTCACGCCGGCGGGCACCTTGAAGCTCAGGGTGCGTTCGACGCGGATCCGGCCGTCTCCGTGGCAGGAGGTGCATGGGTCGGTGATGCGGGTGCCGTAGCCGCCGCAGTTGTTGCAGGTCTGGTTCGTCACCATCTGCCCGAGCAGCGTGCGAGTCATCTGCTGGATCGAGCCGGTGCCGTGGCACAGTGAGCAGGTCTCGACCGAGGTGCCGGGCCGGGTGCCCTCGCCGTCACAGGTGTCGCACACCTCGGCGGTGGCGATGTCGATGTCCTCTGTGCCGCCGAAGGCCGCGGTCTCCAGGTCGATCTCGATGCCGATGAGCGCGTCCTTGCCGCGGCGCTTGCGCGAGGCCGGCCGCTGCGGCCCGCCGCCCATGCCGCCGCCGAAGAAGGTCTCGAACAGATCGGAGACCCCGCCGAAGTTCGCGCCGCCGAAGCCCTGGCCGTATTCGGAGCCGCCGAGGTCGTAGTTGCGGCGCTTCTCCGGATCGGAGAGCACCTCATAGGCGACCGCGACCTGCTTGAACTCGTCTTCGCGCCCCGGGTTGACGTCCGGGTGGAGTGAGCGCGCCAGCTTGCGGTAGGCCTTCTTGATCTCGGCCGTCGAAGCATCCTTGGACACGCCGAGCGTTTCATAGTGATTGGTCACGTTCGTCCTTTGATCGATGAGGCGATTCGCGGATCGGTTGTCGGTTCGTGGGTCTGCGGGCAGGTCAGTCGTTGGGCAGGTCAGTCGTTGAGGATGACCGAGACGTACTTCGCCACGGCTCTCACCGCAGCCATCGTCGTCGGATAGTCCATCCGGGTGGGGCCGAGCACGGCGAGGCTGGCTGCGGAGTCCTCGGCGCCGTAGCTGGTCGCCACCACCGAGGTGGAGGAGAAGGACTCGACGGTGTTCTCGCTGCCGATCCGCACGCTGACCTCGTCGGTCTCTGCGGCGATCGAGGTGAGCAGCTTGAGCAGCACCACCTGCTCCTCGAAGGCTTCGAGCAGCGGGCCGATGTGCGCGCCGAGCTCACGGGCCGAGCGGGCGAGGTTGGCGGTGCCGGCCATGAGCAGGCGATCCTGGCGGCCCACCTGGCTCAGATCGGCCAGCGCCGCGGCCACTGCGCGGCCGGCGCGCTGATGCTCCAGCGGCAGCTCGATGCGTTCGCAGGCTGCCGCGACGGCATCCATGCGCACCTGGTGGAGCACCGACATGAAGCGGTCGCGCAGCCCGGCGACCTCGGCCTCGCTCAGCTCGCTGCCGACGTCGATGAGGCGCTGTTCGACCTGGCCGGCGTCGCTGATGAGCACGACGAGCAGGCGGGGGGCGGCGATCGAGACGAGCTCGATGTGGCGCACCCGGGTCTGCCGGGCGATCGGGTACTGAATGACGGCGACCTGCTGGGTCAGCCGGGCGAGCAGCCGCACGGTGCGCTCGAGCATCTCGTCGATGTCGAGGGGCTCTTCGAGGACGCGTGCGATCGCCCGCTTCTCAGCAGCGGAGAGCGGTTTGACTTCGTCGATCCGGTCGACGAAGCGGCGGTAGCCCTTGTCGGTGGGCACGCGCCCGGCCGAGGTGTGCGGCTGTGCGATGAGGCCTTCGCTTTCGAGGACGGCCATATCGTTGCGGATGGTGGCCGAGGAGACGCCGAGCTGGTGGCGCTCGACGAGGGCTTTCGAGCCGACCGGCTCATTCGTGGCGACATAGTCTTCGACGATGGCGCGCAGCACGCGCGTCCGGCGGTCGTCGTTCACCGCTCCTCACCTCCTCGCAGTCTCGTCCGCTGTCACCGTCTAGCGCTGTCACCGGGCCCGCACACAGCGCGAGCCCCCTGCAGCGACTGGCACTCGGATAAGCAGAGTGCCAATCAAGTGTACGCCTCGCCGATGTTCTGCCCAAACACGGGCACGCCCGAGCTGTGCCCCTACCCTTGGGGTGTGAACTATTCCGATCCCTACGGCGCCGATGTGCTCGCCGGCTCATCGCCGCGTTCCCACCGCCGCCCGCGTTCAGTCGAAGTCCCTGCCCAGCGCGGCCTCGTCGTCGAAGACGTCGAGTCCGGCTATGTCGGGGCGATCACCGGGGTGGAGAAGACCACCGCCGGCTACGTCATGCGCTTGGAGGACCGGCACGGCCGCACGAAGATCGCGCCGCTGGGCCCCGGCTTCTGGGTCGACGGCAAGCCGGTGACCATCACCCGTCCCCAGGCTGTGCGCCCGGCTGCCCCGGCGCGCACCGCCTCGGGTTCGGTGGCCCGTCCCCAGCAGCGTGCCCGCGTGGCGCGCGGCTCCCGCATCTGGGTCGAAGGCAGACACGATGCCGAGCTGGTGGAGAAGATCTGGGGCGACGATCTGCGCGCGGAGGGTGTCGTCGTCGAACCGCTCGGCGGCCTCGATGTGCTGGCGGAGAAGCTCGCGGAGTTCGGTCCGGACCGGCAGCATCGTGTCGGGGTGCTCGCCGACCATCTGGTCGCCGGCACGAAGGAGTCACGCATCGCCGAGGAGGTGCTCGCCGATCCGCGCTTCGCCGGGGTCGTGCACATCATCGGCCATCCCTATATCGACATCTGGCAGGCGGTGCGCCCGGCGGTCGTGGGCATCAGCGCCTGGCCGCAGGTGCCGCGCAGTGAGGACTTCAAGACCGGCACGCTGCGGCGCATCGGCTGGCCGGCCCGCGATCAGCGCGACATCGCGCTGGGTTGGAAGCGGATCCTCGGCTCCGTCACGACGATCGGTGATGTCGAGGCGGCGCTGTCGGGGCGCGTCGAGGAGCTCATCGACTTCGTCACCGTCGACCATCTCTACGGCCGCTGACGGGTTCTTTCGCTTGTGTGGCAGAATGTTGCCGCAACTGTTCGCCGTCCGGTGGCCGCTACGCGCACTTCCGGTGTGCCAGAACTGCACCACTGAGCGGCGGCGCACTGTTCCTCGATCGACTACCGTGGATCTCTGATGACGTCAACGAAAGGAAGGCCATGAGCTCCGACTACCATCCCCAGGGCGGTTACGGATCGCAGCCTGGCGGACCGGCCCCACAATCCTACGGCTCCCAGCCCCAGGGCCCACAGTCCGGCGGCTCCCAGCAGCCGGGCGCCGGTGCCTACGGTCAGCAGCAGGGCGGCTACCAGCAGGCCGGCGGCTACCAGCAGCCAACGGGTGGAGCCTACGGCCAGCAGCCGGGTGCCACCGCCCCGAACGGTCAGCCGCTGGGCGGTTCGACCCTCGCCGGTGTGCCGCTGACAGCGCACCACCCGGAAGGCGCCTACCAGCAGGGTTCGGCCGGCTACTGGCACGCCGATGCCGAAGAGCGGCAGATGGCGATGTGGAACGGCATCGGCTCGCTGCTCATCGGCTTCGTCATGCCGCTCATCCTGTTCATCGTCTACAAAGATCGCAGCGCCTTCGTCCGCGAGCATGCCCGACAGCTGCTCAACGCCAGCCTGTCCTACCTCATCTACATCCTGGCGCTGACAGTCGTCCTCACCATCATCACGATCGTGACGTTCGGCATCGGCGGCTTCCTCTTCATCCTGCTCGTCGCACCGGGCATCATGCTCACGGTCTTCGAAATCATCGCTGCGGTGCGCGGCAGCAACGGCGAAGGCTACCGCGCCCCGCTCACCATCAACATGGTCAAGTGAGCTGAACACTGCACCTGCTCGTCGCAGCTCTCCCGCTCCGCACACAGCACTGAGGCCGGTCCCATGGGGCCGGCCTCAGTGCTTGCCTGCTGGATTCTCCGCAGCACACCGCAGGGTCAGCCGCGCACCGGTCTGATGCTCATCACCGCGCCTCGGTCATGCGGCGGACCATGAGATCGCACAGCAGCCGGCCGTGCAGCGTCGGACTGAACAGCCCCTGCTCAAAGGACACCGGGTCGAGCATCCCGAGGCGTGCGAACTCCGCCGCCTCCGCCTGCACTGCTGCCGGCAGGCTGGCGATGCTGAGCTCATCGCGCAGTCGGGCGGTGAGCATGATCCGCTCCAGCTCCTGCACCTCGGGGTCGAGGATCTCCCGGCCGATGAGCGGAGAGTGACCGGCGTTGAGCCTGTCGGCCCACGCCCGGGGATGCTTGGCATTCCACATCCGCACGCCGCCGAGGTGGGAGTGGGCTCCCGGCCCGAATCCCCACCAGTCAGCGCCGCGCCAGTAGGCGAGATTGTGCCGGCACCGGGTGTCCGGCCCGGTTGAGAAGTTGCTCACTTCGTACCACTGATAGCCGGCGCTGCTCAGCAGCTCATCGGCGAGTTCGTATTTGTCGGCGGCATCGTCGTCTGAGGGCATCGGCAGCTGTCCGCGGCGGATCTGAGCGGCCATCTTGGTGCCGTCTTCGATGATGAGCGAATAGGCCGAGAGGTGATCGGGAGCGCACGCGATCGCCTGCTCCACGGACGTCCGCCAATCGGTCAGGCTCTCCCCCGGTGTGCCGTAGATGAGGTCGAGGCTCACCTGCAGACCGGCGTCCTTGACCCACGCGACGACCTGCGGGATGCGTGCGGCGTCGTGGGTGCGGTCCAAGGTGGCCAGCACCTCGGGGACGGCCGACTGCATGCCCAGCGACACCCGCGTGAAGCCGGCAGCAGCAAGCGTCGCCAGATACTGCGGGCTCAGCGTGTCCGGGTTCGCCTCGGTGGTGACCTCCGCATGCGCGGCGAGCGGGAAGCGCCCGCGCACATCATCGAGCACCCCAGCCAGCACCTCGGCGTCGAGCAGCGTCGGGGTGCCGCCGCCGAAGAACACCGTCGAGACCTCCCGGTCGGGGAAGCCGGCCCGGCGCAGCGCGCCGGCGACGAAGTCGAGTTCGGCTGCCAGCATCGGCCGGTAGTCGCTGCGCGAAGCGCCGGGGCCGAGCTCCTCTGCGGTGTAGGTGTTGAAGTCGCAGTACCCGCAGCGCACCCTGCAGTACGGGACGTGGATGTAGAGGCTCAGACCTCGGCCGGCCGCGCCAAGGGCCGCACTGGCGGGAAGGCTGCCGTCCAGCGGCGCCGGTTCGCCGGCAGGCTGGGCGGGCATATCAGTTCTTCTTCGCGCTTTCGGTGTCAGAGGACAGCGCAGCGATGAAGGCCTCCTGCGGCACCTCGACGGTGCCGACCATCTTCATCCGCTTCTTGCCTTCCTTCTGCTTCTCCAGCAGTTTGCGCTTGCGGCTGATGTCGCCGCCGTAGCACTTCGACAGCACGTCCTTGCGGATGGCGCGGATCGTCTCGCGGGCGATGATCCGGGAGCCGATCGCGGCCTGGACCGGCACCTCGAACTGCTGACGCGGAATGAGGTCCTTGAGCTTCGAGGCCATCTTGACGCCGTAGCTGTAGGCCTCATCGCGGTGGACGATGGCGGAGAAGGCGTCGACGGTGTCGCCGTGGAGCAGGATGTCGACCTTGACGAGGTTGGCGGCCTGCTCGCCGTCGGGCTCATAGTCGAGAGAGGCGTAGCCCTTCGTGCGGGACTTGAGCTGGTCGAAGAAGTCGAAGACGATCTCGCCGAGCGGGATCCGGTAGCGCAGCTCGACTCGGTCCTCCGAGAGGTAGTCCATGCCCTTCATCTGGCCGCGCTTGGACTGGCACAGCTCCATGACCGCGCCGACGAACTCGCTCGGCGTCAGCACCGTGGCGCGGACCATCGGCTCGTGGACTTCGGCGATCTTGCCCTCGGGGTACTCCGAGGGGTTGGTGACGGTGTGTTCGCTGCCGTCCTCCATCCGCACCTGGTAGACCACCGACGGGGCGGTCGAGATGAGATCGAGGTCGAACTCGCGCTCCAGACGCTCACGCACGATCTCCAAGTGCAGCAGGCCGAGGAACCCGCAGCGGAAGCCGAAGCCGAGCGCCGCCGAGGTCTCCGGCTCGTAGGTGAGCGCAGCATCGTTGAGCTTGAGCTTGTCGAGCGCCTCACGCAGATCCGGATACTGGGAGCCGTCGATGGGGAACAGTCCGGAGAACACCATCGGCTTGGGATCCTGGTATCCGGCGAGCGGGTCCTCGGCAGCGTTGTGGGCGGTGGTGACGGTGTCGCCGACGCGGGACTGCCGGACGTCTTTGACGCCGGTGATGAGATAGCCGACCTCTCCGGCGCCGAGGCCGTTGGAGGGTTTGGGCTCCGGGGCGGAAACGCCGATCTCCAGCAGCTCGTGGGTGGCGTGGGTGGAGATCATCTCGATCTTGTCGCGCGGGCGCAGGCTGCCGTCGACGACGCGGACGTAGGTGACGACGCCGCGATAGGTGTCATAGACGGAGTCGAAGATCATCGCCCGGGCCGGGCCGTCCGGATTGCCGGAGGGGGCGGGGATATCGGTGATGATGTGGTCGAGGACCTCTTCGACGCCCTCACCGGTCTTGCCGGAGACGAGCAGGCAGTCCTCGGGCTCGCAGCCGATGAGCCCGGCGAGCTCGTCGGCGTACTTGTCCGGCTGTGCGGCCGGCAGGTCGATCTTGTTGAGCACCGGGATGATCGTGAGATCGTGCTCCATCGCCAGATACAGGTTCGCCAGCGTCTGGGCCTCGATGCCCTGGGCGGCGTCGACGAGCAGCAGCGCGCCTTCGCAGGCGGCCAGCGAGCGGGAGACCTCATAGGTGAAGTCCACGTGCCCCGGGGTGTCGATCATGTTGAGGGCGTACGGTTCGCCGTCAACCTCCCACGGCATGCGCACGGCCTGGGATTTGATGGTGATGCCGCGTTCGCGTTCGATGTCCATCCGGTCGAGGTACTGGGCGCGCATATCGCGCGGCTGCACGACTCCGGTGATCTGCAGCATCCGGTCCGCCAGTGTCGATTTGCCGTGGTCGATATGGGCAATGATGCAGAAGTTGCGGATGAGCTCCTGCGGGGTCGCCGCAACCTGGATGCGTGCTGCGGCGTCATCACTGACCTGAGGTGCCATGAACGTCGACGTCCCTTTCGTGTACAAGCGAAACTCCATTGTTCCATGACCGCGGGCCCCGCGCCGAACTCACCCGACGTCCGCGGCACCCCGACGCAGAACTCACCCGGCGCCCGCGGTGCGGCGCCGCAGCAGGTGTCCGGCCCGGCTCCGTAGACTGTGAGCATGCTCATCCGCCCGCAGGACCCGCAGCAGCTCTCGGTGATGTCGTTCAACCTCCGCTATCCGGCACTCGACGGGCAGCCCTGGCGGCGACGCCTGCCGCAGGCGGCTGCAGTCATCCGGCAGGAGCGCCCGCATCTCATCGGCACGCAGGAAGGGGTGCTGCGGCAGCTCACCGAGCTCATCGACGCGCTGCCGGAGCACTACGAGTGGCTGGGTGAGGGCCGCGAGGGCGGTGATGCCGGCGAGTTCACGGCCGTCATCTACGACTCCCGCCGGCTGGAGATCACCCATCAGGAGGTGTCGTGGCTTTCCGAGCGGCCGCGTGTGCCCGGCAGCCGGTCCTGGGGAGCGCGGCATCCGCGCACCATGACGATCGCCGATGCGATCGACAGGCAGACCCGCCGCCGGGTGCGCTTCGTCAACGTCCACCTCGACCACCGCTCGGAGGACGCCCAGCTGCATTCGGCCGACCTCATCCTTGAGGCGATCCGCGCAGCCGATGCAGACTCTGAAGCGGTGCTGCTCGGAGACTTCAACGCCTATAAGGACCGGAAGGTCTACCGACGGTTCATGGACACCGGGCTGCTGACCGATGCTGTCGCAGCGTGTCCTTCGGAGACGTGTGAGATCAACACCTTCCACCACTACCGCGGCCCGCAGCGCGATGGGCAGCATATGGACTGGATCCTGCACACGGCCAGGCTGCGCACGTGTGCGACCGGTGTCAACACCTTCGGCCGGGGCGTGCAGTACCCTTCGGATCACTTCCCGCTGCAGGCGCTGCTGTCCTACTCCGACGCCGCTGACACCGCCAGCGCCGACCGGAGTGTGGAATCCTCAGCAGGCTGATTCGTTAGGCTGGGGGTATGGATCTCAGATCTCTGGCCCGGCGGGCCGTCAACCGCGGTGTGCGCGACGGCGTCGGCTTCATCAGCCGCAAGCTCGCTGACCCGCGTACCCAGCAGGCGATCGGCGATGTCATCGGCGGCAAGGAACCGGCGAAAGTGCTTCAGGAGTACCGCGACTCCGGGCGCACCGACCAGCGCGTCGAGGATCGCCAGCAGCCGCCTCGGGCCCGGAAGCGCAAGGAGAAGAAGGATCCCCGCGGCGATTACGGCCCGGCAGCCAAAGCATCGCGCTCCCGGCCCAAGCAGGGCTTTCCGCATCGGCCCTCCGGCGGGTATCCCGGCGATTACACCGGTCCGATCCGCCCGCTGTACGCCCCGGACCTTGACGGCGATGCCGACCCCGGTGAGATCGTGTGGGCCTGGGTGCCCTATGAAGAAGACCATTCCCGAGGCAAGGACCGGCCGGTGCTCATCATCGGCCGGGAGGGGCCGTGGCTGCTCGGGCTCATGCTCACGAGCAAGGACAATATCCCCGGTTCGGTCGGCGAGGTGCACGAGACCGAGCATGCCCGCTACATCAACGTCGGCACCGGCGATTGGGATGAGCAGCGGCGCCCCTCGGAGATCCGAATCGATCGCGTCGTACGGATCCAAGACGGTGCGGTGCGCCGGGAGGGCGCGATCATGCCGATGACGCTGTTCTCCCGTGTCGTCGACGAAGTGCGAAACGCCTAGGATTCGTGTAAAGTCGTTCGCTGTATGTTCACCGTTGGTGTGTGTCTCACCAGTGGTCGGGTGAATGTACACTCTCCGCTCTGGCAGCACCTGTGTTTCCCCGCAGTGCTGCAGCGAGCTGTGAGTAGCCCTCACGACCATGAACAGTGACGAACACGAAAGAGTGTTGGATTTGGCAAACATCAAGTCTCAGATCAAGCGGAACCTGACGAACGAGAAGGCCCGCCTGCGCAACCGCATCGTCCGCACCGAGGTGCGCAAAGCTGTGCGTGCCGTGCGTGAGCAGGTTGAGGCAGGCAACGCTGAAGAAGCGCAGTCTGCTTTCCGGGTGGCTTCCCGCAAACTGGACAAGGCTGTGTCGAAGGGTGTGCTGCACCGCAACAACGCCGCCAACCGCAAGTCGAAGCTTGCCAAGCAGGTCAACGCGCTCTGATGCGCTGACCGCACTGGCTGAGGGCCGGAGATCCTGCTGGATCTCCGGCCCTCATTCGTGTGCGAGCGCGGTGGCGGTGCCGGTGTGCAGACCGGTTCAGCGGACGCGGGACTGCTGGCAGATGAAGGTCACGAGACGTTCGAGTGCATAGACCGGGTCGCGGCCGCCGCCTTTGACGGCATAGTCGGCTTCGGCGACTTCGATGAGCACCCGCCCGAGCGCCACATCGTTCCAGGCGCGCATCTCCCGGCGCGCTCGGTCGACCTGCCAGGGCGCCATGCGGAGTTCTGCCGCCAGCTGCTGGGAGCTGCCGGAGATGCCTTCGACGCGGGCCATATTGCGCACCTTCATCGCGATCGCTGCGACGAGCGGCACCGGGTCGGTGCCGGTGGCCAGGGCATGCCGCAGCAGCGTCAGGGCCTCGGCAGTGCGGCCGGCGATCGCCGCATCGGCGACTTTGAATCCGGTGGCCTCCACCCGACCGCCGTAGTAGGCGTCGACGGTCGCATCGGTGATCGTGCCCTGCGTGTCGGCCAGCAGCTGTTCGATGCCGGCGTTGAGCTCCGAGAGATCCGAGCCGAGGGCGTCCATGAGCGCAGACAGTGCACCGGCGGTGATCTCCCGCTTCGCAGCGGCGAACTGCTGTTGGGCGAAGGCCTGCTTGTCGCCGTCGTTCTTGATCGCCTGCGCGTCGATGCGCGGGTAGCCTGCCTTGTCGATGGCTGTCAGCAGCTTCGACCCGCGGTTGCCGCCGGAGTGTTTGAGGACGAGCACGGCGTCGTCGTTGACGTCGGCGACATAGGCGAGCGCATCGGCGAGGAAGGCGTCGTTCATCTGCGCCACGCTGTCGACGATGACGAGTTTGCGTTCGGAGAACAGGCTGGCGCCGGCGGCCAGGTCAAGGGAGCCGGCCTCATAGGCTGCCGCGTCGAGGTGGGTGGTCTCCAGCTCTGCGGACTTCTGGCAGGCAACGACGATCCGGTCCTGGGCTTTGCGGATGAGCACCGCCTCGGGCCCGGAGATCACGACGACCGGAGCCGGTTTGGCCCGATGGTACGGGATGAGGGTCTTCTTCTTCGCTGCCACGCCTCTACCCTAGTACGAAGCTCTGACACCCTGAGGTCACCTGACGGTCGACGTCGATGACGATGGTGGCGCACTCATCGGTGCGCAGGACCGGGCTCGCCCCGAAAGCCGCCAGCGCCCGTGTTGTCGGATGGCCGTAGGTGTTGTCGGCCCCGACGGAGACAATACCCAGGCGCGGTCGCGCGGCGTGGAAGAACGCCTCATCGATGTCGCCGGAGCCGTGATGGGGTGCTGCGAGCACATCGACCGGCGGAGTCGCAGCGGCCAGTTGCCGCTGCGCTTCGGCGCCGACATCGCCGGGGATGAGGACGCTGAATTCCCCGAGATCCGCATGGACGACGAGGGAGACGGCATTGCTGTCGCGCTGTGCCTCGTGGGCAGTGGCGGTGGGCAGCGGCCACAGGATCGTCCAGCGGATGGTGCCGAACTGATACTGCTGGCCCGCACTGACCGGAATCTGCTCGGCATCCGGCAGGTCGCGGGCGATCTCCGCCAGGCCAGGGTCTTCGGCGGCTGCGGCCGGAAAGTACACCGCAGCGACCTCGCGCCCTTCTGCGGTGCCGGCATAGCCGCCGTAGTGGTCAACATCGAAATGGGAGATCATAAGATGCACCCGCCGGTCGCCGGTCCGGTCGAGACAGATGTCGATGTGCGAATCGTCCTCACCGGTGTCGATGACGAGGACATCATCGCCGGGCAGGCTGATAAGGGTGGCACTGCCCTGGCCGACATCGCAGAACATCACCCGCCAGTCGGCACTCACCGGGGTGCGGATGCCGGGGATCAGCAGACCGGCGAGCATGGCCGCGGCGATGATGCCGGCGCCGAAGCGGCGTGCGCGGCGGTGTTCGATGACGAGCAGGCACAGCCCTGCGATGACGACGCAGCTGAGGCTGATACCGAGGAGCCCGACAGGCCACGGCAGCTCAGAGGCCGGCAGCGCTGCGCACACGCGCGCCACCGCAGCGATCCACCAGGCGCACCAGTTCGCCGGTGCGGCGAGAACCGCCGCAATCACCTCCCCAAAGGGCAGCAGTCCACAGGCGAGCACGACCATGCCGAGCAGCGTCGCGGGGGCGACGGCCGGAGCAGCCAGGGCGTTGGCGGGCACCGACCAGGCCGAAAGCGTGCTGTCGATGCTGATGAGCACCGGGGTCACACCGGCTTGTGCGCTCAAGGGCACAGCGAGGGCAGCAGCGAGGAAGCGCGGCAGCCGCCAGGCTGTCAGCAGCTCAGTGACGGGCCGGCCGAGGATGATGAGCGCTGCGGTGGCACTGACGGACAGATGGAAGCCCACCGAGGTGGACAGCCCGGGGCGGTAGATGAGCACGGCGATGATGCCGGCCGCCAGCAGCGCCAGGCTGGCCGTGCGGGTGCCGCGCAACATCGCGAGCGCCCCGACGAGCCCCATGCCGGCCGCCCGGGTGACCGAAGGTTCGGGCCCGACGATGAAGACATATCCCGCGGTGACGATGACTGCCACGATGATGCGGCTGAAGCGGCCGCGGAGTGCGAATCCCGTCGCCCACAGCACCGCCAGAGACACGATGGTGATGTTCGCTCCGGAGACCGCGGTGACGTGGCTGAGCGACACTGTCCGCATCGCCTCGCTCAGGTCGTCGCCGATCTGGGAGACGTCCCCGATGACGAGCCCGGGCAGCAGTCGTCCGCCGTCGTGGGCCGTTCCCGAGGCGGTGGCCAGCATGTGCCGCAGATGGGCGCGCAGCTGCCAGATCGGTGCGGGACGGGAGCGGATCTGGGGTGTGCCGCGGATGAAGGCGACGGTCTCCGCGCCGCTGGGATGCAGCTCGGCTCGCACGATGGTGTGGCTGCCGGCAGTGGGCAGGGGCTGCTGGCTCAGCGCTGATGCCGGACCGTAGTCGGTGAGGATCTCTGTGCGGTAGCTGCCGGTGGCGGTGGCCTGCGATTCTGCGGCAATGAGAGCAGGTCCGCTGTAGAGGGTCGTCTCAGTGGGCTGGACGATGCGGGCAGCGCCGATGAGTGCGGCGACAGCGGCCGCCAGCAGCACGGCGCTGAGGATCCAGCCGGCCAGCTGCCGGCCGCTGCTCTGCTTGAACCGCACAGTCAGGAGGATGGCGGCGCTGGCGGTGGCGAGCAGCCCGCCGGTGATGAGCACACTGCGGGCGGTGAACACGCCGGAGGCCGCGATCCATGCGGCCGCTGCGGTGACGATGAGGCGGTGCAGGCCGGCCCGGTGCAGCAGCAGCGTCGAGACCCACACACCCCAGCACGGTGCCGTGCCCTCCGGCACAGAGCTGGGTGTTCTGCGGGGCTCAGCCTGACCGCTGGCGGAGGTGTCGGTAGTCATCCGACGGTGATGTGCTCGCGCAGCCGTGCCAGGGTGGCATCGCCGATGCCGTGGACGAGGACCAGATCCTCAACGCTGGCGAAGGGTCCGTGCTCCTGCCGGTGGGTGATGATCGCCTGGGCAGTGGCTGGGCCGACGCCCGGCAGTGTCTCCAGCTCCGGTGCGCCCGCCTGGTTGATGTTGACTTGGCCTGGGCCCTGCTGCCCCGGCCCACTGCCGGACTGTCCTCCAGCACCGGGGGCGGTGCCCGTGCCGGGATCGGTGCCGGGCGGACCTGCCGGCGCTTGGCCGACTGCACCGGCGGCGCTGCTGCGATCCGGTACGACGATCTGCTCACCGTCCTCCACCGTGCGTGCGAGATTGACGCCGGCCGGTTCCGCATCGTCGCTCAGCCCACCGGCGGCATCGATCGCATCGACGACCCGGGCCCCGGGTCGAAGGCGCACGACTCCCGGCTCGGCGACAGCCCCGACGACATGGGCAGTGACGTCCTCGGCATCAGCGCTGACCTGCACCGGCGCCGCGTCGGTCGCATGAGGTGCCTGTGGATCAGCAGCGCCATCGACTGCTTCGAGCGGCCGGGAGGCTCTGTCGTCTGTGCCCGGTCCGCGCAGCAGCATGAAGCCGCCGATGCCGGCAGCAGTGAGGATGAGGACGGCGAGGAGGATCCAGCGCCGCGGGATGGGCCGATTGCCCGGCAGCAGAGCGAGGATCTCCGCGTCCTCATCCTCGTCGAGGTCATCGGATGCGTCGAGCTCCGCGTCCGGCGACTCATCTTCCTCTGCAGAGAATCCGAGCCCAGCGCCGCCGCGCGGATCGCGCCGGTGCTCGGCAGCAGAGCTGCGCCGGGGCGTCCAGCCGTGCTGCTTGGACCGGGAGAGCATATCGGCCAGCCGGTCGTCCGGAGATGGGGCCATGCGCACACGGTAGGAATGCTGTATTCGTCACCGGCGGCAGATGGCCGCCGGTGTGGATGGCAGCGGGCGTCCACAGAGTCTGTGACACGCCGGCCGGACGCAAGTGCGGATGCGAGTGCGGACGCGAGTTCGCACCGGGCTGGCAGCTACGGGATCGTCTGGACGACGATGCCGGTGCTGCCGGGGCCCACGTGGGCGGTGACAACAGTGGAGAGCACCGCCTGCCGGAACTGCGTGCCGGCTGGCAGATCCGCTTCCTCCAGCGCCGCGGCAAGCCGGTGCGCGGTGTCCGAGGCGTCGGCGAAGGTCGCCTCGGCGTGCAGCAGCACGACTTCCTGCCCGCGCTCCGGGTAGAGCTCGCTGAACTCGTGGGCCGATTCTGTCACCAGGTTGATGACCCGGTCGACAGCCCGGGCGCGTGTGCGCACCCGCGCGAGCGGGGCGACGGTGCCTTCGCGCAGCCCGAGCACGGGCGTGATCGCCAGTGCGCGGCCGACGAGCGAAGCGGCCGCACCGATCCGGCCTCCCTGGCGGAGGTACTCCAGCGAATCCGGCATGAAGAAGGTGCGCGTCTCCGCCTGGCACCAGTCGGTGACTTCGCTGGCAAGATCCTTCGGTTCGATGCCGCGCTCGGCGCCGGCCACGGCGAGGGCGACCGCGCCGGCCATTCCGGCCGAAGTCAGCTGGGTGTCGACGATGTGCACCGGGACCGGCGCCTCGGCAGCGGCCTGCTGCGCTGAGGAGAAGGTGCCCGACAGCTGCGCTGACATCGTGAGCACGAGCACCGCCTCGGCACCGGCTGCGGCCATCTCAGCGATCGCGGTGCGGAACTGGTCAGGGCTGGCCAGGGATGTCGTGACGGCATGGCCGGCCATCTGGCCAGCGCACACCTCGGATGCGGACCACTGACGGTCCAGTCGGGTCTCCTCGCCGACGGTGACGCTCAGATCGACGATGTCGAAGCGGCCCTCAAGCCGCTCGGCGAAGGCGGCCGCGGTCGCTTCGTCGATATTGGCGGTGGAATCGCAGAGGACGGCGAGCACGGTCATGGGCGGCCCAGTGCGCGGTAGGTCCAGCCGGCCTCGCGCCAGGCCACCGGGTCGAGGACATTGCGGCCGTCGACGATCGCCTGCCGCTTGACGAGGCGGGCAGATGCGACCGGATCGAGCTCGCGGTACTCCTGCCATTCGGTCAGCAGCAACACGGCGTCGGCGTCGGTGAGGGCCGTCTCCAGGTCCGCTTCGTATTCGAAGTCGGGGAACAGCGCACGGGCGTTGTCGATCGCCTGCGGGTCAGCGACGGTGACGACTGCGCCCTGCAGAGCGATGAGACCGGCGACCGCCAGGGCCGGGGAGTCGCGCACATCATCGGAGTTCGGTTTGAAGGCCGCGCCGAGGATCGTGATGCGCTTGCCGATGAAGGAGCCGTCGACGACCTCGCGGGCGAGGTCGACCATGCGGACGCGGCGACGCATATTGATGCTGTCGATCTCGCGCAGGAACGCGACTGCCTGATCGGCGCCGAGCTCGCCGGCACGCGCCATGAAGGCGCGGATGTCCTTGGGCAAGCAGCCGCCGCCGAAGCCGAGGCCGGCGTTGAGGAACTTGCGGCCGATCCGGTCGTCCATGCCGATCGCATCTGCCAGCTGCGTGACATCAGCGCCGGCGGCCTCACAGAGCTCAGCCATCGCATTGATGAAGGAGATCTTCGTGGCGAGGAAGGAATTCGCGGCAGTCTTGACGAGCTCGGCTGTCGCATAGTCCATCACGAGCCGCGGGGTGCCGGCCTCGACGATTCCGGCGTAGACCTCGTCGAGGATCTCCGTGGCCCGCTCACCGGCCTCACCGGCCGGCACGCCGTAGATGAGGCGGTCGGGTGCGACGGTGTCCTCGACGGCGTGTCCTTCGCGCAGGAACTCCGGGTTCCACACGAGCGTGGCGCCGGTGCCGCTGATGAGCTCAGCGAGCCGCTCGGCAGTGCCGACGGGCACCGTCGACTTGCCGACGACGAGGTCGCCTTCGTTCAGATGCGGCAGGAGGGACGCCGCGGCGGCATCGACATAGCGCATATCGGCGGCGAACTCGCCCTTGCGCTGCGGAGTGCCGACACAGATGAAGTGGACATCGGCTGCAGCGGCGGCTGCGACATCGGAGGTGAAGGTGAGGTTGTCGCTCGTCTGCGCGCGGTCAAGGAGGTCTTCGAGACCCGGCTCGTAGAAGGGAGCCTGGGCCTGGCGCAGCGCGTCGATCTTGCGCTCGTCGACATCGATGCCGATGACGTCGTGACCCAGCGATGCCATTGCCACAGCGTGCACGGCTCCCAGATATCCACAGCCGATCACGGAGATCTTCGCCATCGTGATGTGCTTCCTCACTGCTTGTCGCGTGTCCGGGCAGCAGAGAGGGGGCAGAGCAACTGCCGCGGTTCGCTCGGCTGCCAGATCTTCCTGTCGGTCTCAGCATAGATGTCCCAGTTTGAAAACCGGAAGTCGTCTACCCTGGAGGCGTGAAGCGTTTTGGTGATTTCCTCCTCAACACGCCCGCCGCTGCTGCAGCCGCCGGCGTGCTCGTCATCTGCCTTGTGCTCTTCCTCATCCCACCGCTGCATGGCGCGGCCTGGGTGATCGGGATCGTGATGGTGCTGCTGCTCGCCGGCTGTCTGCTGCTCATCGGCCGGCAGTGGTGGCAGGATCAGCAGCGCATCGACCGGCTCAATGCCGCTGTCGCCGATGCCTCGAAGACCTATGCAGCTGTGGGACTGAGCCCGGTCGAGGAAGAGGAGACCGAGGCGGCTGACACCACCCGTGCGAAGCGGATCCTGGAGCTGTTCCCCCAGGACGACGGGCTCATCCAGCACATGCGCATCGACAACGGCTTCAGCACGCTCGACCCGCAGCTGCTGGACCCGCTGCGCACCTTCCTCGAGGAGTTCAAAAAGACGAGCTTCGAGCATCCGCGGATGCACCCGGCGTTCATGAACGTCTTCCGAGCGGCGACGCGATTCGAGTCATGGGTAGGTGAGGAGACCTACGCGCCGAACGCGGCGCTGGAGATCCGGCCCGGTGACATCCGCGAAGGCGGCTGGCAGGAGTTCAGCACCGCCCGCGATGACGGCGAGCAGCGAGTCGATGCGCTCATCACGAGCCTGCGCGACTTCGAACGCACCGCCCTGGAGACCCGCACGGTCTGAGCCGCCCGGCAGGACGCCTCGGCGGCACACCGGAAAGGACACCTCGGCGGAGGGCCCGAGAGCCGGCCGCCAGCACTCAGCAGCCGGCCGCCACAGCACTCAGTGGCGGATCCACCAATCGTCGGCTGGGCCGACGGGCATGCGCCGCTTGTGCTCGCTGGAGAGAAACAGGTCCTCGATCCGGTCGGCGGCATCCTCTGCGAGCGCACGGCCTTCGAGATAGGCGTCGATCTCAGCGTAGGAGACGCCGAGGACGGCCTCATCGCTGCTGCCGGGATGCTCATCGAGCAGATCGGCGGTCGGGACCTTCTGCCACAGCCGCTCATCTGCCCCGAGGTGCTGCAGCAGCGCCGCACCCTGGCCCTTCGTCAGTCCCGTCAGCGGGGCGACATCGGCGGCGCCATCACCGAACTTCGTGTAGAAGCCGGTGACCGCCTCGGCGGCGTGATCGGTGCCGAGCACGAGGCTCGAACGCTGTGCGGCGATCGCATACTGCACGAGCATCCGCTGCCGGGCCTTGGCATTGCCCTTGTTGAAATCGGTCATCGGCGTCCCGGTCGCCGCAGCGAAGGCCTCCACGGTCGCATCGACGGCAGGGGCGATGTCGACGGTCATCGACGTATCAGGCTGGATGAACTCCAGCGCTGCCTGCGCATCGTCCTCATCGTGCTGCACCCGGTAGGGCAGGCGCACCGCGCAGAACGTCGCTTCCACTCCCCTGTCGCGCAGCCGCTCAGCTGCCAGCTGCGCGAGCCGCCCGGCCAGGGTGGAGTCCTGCCCGCCGGAGATGCCGAGCACAAAGCCCTTCGTCGCCGTCGACAGACAGTAGTCGACGAGGAACTGCACCCGCGCCGACACTTCGGCGGCGGGATCGATGACCGGACACACCCGCAGGGTCGACCGGATCCGTTCCGACAATGCACTCATAACGACCCTTTCCTGCCGGTCCACTGCGCCGGCATCCTCACGTGACTTCTCCATCATGCTCAGTTGTCCGGGACGATGTTGACGAGCTTCGGTGCGCGCACGATCACCTTGCGCACCCCGGCACCGGCCAGCGTCCGCTTGGCGCCGTTGGACTCCAGCGCCAGCTTCTCCAGCTCTGCCGGCGAGATGTCCGGGGCGACCTCCAGCCGGTCACGGACCTTGCCCTTGACCTGCACGACACAGGTGACGGTGTCCTCGCCCAAGTACTGCTCGTCAGCAACCGGGAACGGCTCATAGGTGATCGTGTCGCTGTGGCCCAGGCGCTGCCAGATCTCCTCGGCGATGTGCGGGGCCAGCGGCGAGAGCATGATCGTCAGCGGCTCGATGACCTCCCGCGGGCTCACCCCCTGCTTCGTCAGGTGGTTGGTGAGCACGATGAGCTTGGCGACCGCGGTATTGAAGCGCATATGCTCCATGTCCTCGCGGACACCGGCGATCGTTGTGTGCAGCACCCGCAGCGTCTCGCGGTCGGCAGCGGAATCGACGACGGTGGTCTCACCGGTGGCCTCATCGACGATGAGGCGCCACACCCGCTGCAGGAACCGCTGCGAGCCGACCACCGCACGGGTCTCCCAGGCACGCGAGATCTCCAGCGGCCCCATCGACATCTCATACAGCCGGAAGGTGTCCGCACCATAGGCGTCGTAGATCTCATCGGGGGTCACGACGTTCTTGAGCGACTTGCCGATCTTGCCGTACTCGCGGTTGACCTGCTCGCCGTTGTGCCAGAACGTCGATTCGCCGCTGTCATCGACCCGCTCCTCGACCTCATCGGCCTGCACATAGGTGCCGCGGGCATCGGTGTAGGCATAGGCCTGGATATAGCCCTGGTTGATGAGCTTGTGGAAGGGCTCATAGGAGCTCAGGTGCCCCAGGTCGTAGAGCACCTTATGCCAGAACCGGGCGTAGAGCAGGTGGAGCACGGCGTGCTCGACACCGCCGACGTACAGATCCGCACCGCCGGAGACGGCACCCTCGCGCGGGCCGAGCCAGTACTCCTCATTCACCGGGTCGACGAGCTGCCTGTCGTTCGTCGGGTCGGCATAGCGCAGCTGGTACCACGAGGAGCCGGCCCAGTTGGGCATCGTCGAGGTCTCCCGGCGGTAGGTCTTGGGCCCGTCGCCGAGGTCGAGGGTGACGTTGACCCAGTCGGTGTTGCGTCCCAGCGGCGGCTCGGGCTTCGAATCGACGTCATCGCTGTCGAAGGTGCGCGGCGAGAAGTCCGGCACCTCCGGCAGGGTCACCGGCAGCTGATCGGCCGGCAGCGCAATCGGGGTGCCGTTCTCGTCGTAGACGACCGGGAACGGCTCACCCCAGTAGCGCTGGCGGCTGAACAGCCAGTCGCGCAGCCGGTACTGGGTCGTCGCCTCGGCCAGTCCCCGGCCGGCCAGCCAGGCGATGACGGCGTCCTTGGCTTCGACGACCCCGGCACCATTGATGTCGATCTCGTCGTTGGCGGAGTTGATCTTGCGGCCCTCACCCGTGTACGGCTGGTCCTCGTCGTGGCCCTCGGTCGGCTCCACCGTGCGGATATAGGGCAAGCCGAAGGCCTTGGCGAAGTCCCAGTCGCGGGTGTCCTCGGCCGGCACACCCATGATGGCCCCGGTGCCGTAGCCCATGAGGACGTAGTCGGCGACGAACACCGGCATCGCCTCGCCGGTGGCCGGATTGGGCACCCAGGTGCCGGTGAACACGCCGGTCTTGTCCTTGTTCTCCTGCCGCTGCACCGAGGTCATCGCGGCCGCCTGCCGCTGGTAGGCGCTGATCGCCTCGGCCGGGGTGGCGCCTGCCCCGCGCCAGGAATCCGGGACCGAGGCGTCCCATCCTGCCGCCGTGACCGCGTCGACGAGCGGGTGCTCGGGGCTGAGCACGAGGTAGGTGGCGCCGAAGATCGTGTCCGGTCGCGTCGTGTAGACATCGATGGCGATGTCATCGGCGACCGGGAAGGTCAGCTGCGCGCCGGTCGAGCGGCCGATCCAGTTGCGCTGCATCGCCTTGACCGCCTCGGGCCATTCGACAGTCTCCAGATCGTCGATGAGGCGGTCGGCATAGGCGGTGATGCGCATGTTCCACTGCTGCAGCCGGCGGGTGAAGACCGGGAAGTTGCCGCGTTCGGAGCGGCCTTCGGCGGTGACTTCCTCATTGGCGAGCACTGTGCCCAGACCCGGGCACCAGTTGACCGGCGAGTCCGACAGATAGGCCAGCCGGTGTCCCTGCAGCACGTCCTCGCGCTGCGCCGGGCTCAGCTGCGCCCACGGGGTTCCGGTGCCGGTGTCGCGGCCGGCTTCGAACTGCGCGATGAGCTCACTGATCGGCCGCGCGGCCCCACGGCCGTCGGCGGCCACGGGGTCGTACCAGGAGTTGAAGATCTGCAGGAAGATCCACTGCGTCCAGCGGACGAAGTCGGTGTCGGTCGTCGCGAAGGTGCGGCGCGCATCGTGGCCGAGCCCGAGGCGGCGCAGCTGGCGGCGCATATTCGCGATGTTCTCTTCCGTCGTCTGCTGCGGGTGCTGGCCGGTCTGCACCGCGAACTGCTCGGCCGGCAAACCGAAGGCGTCGTAGCCGAGGGCGTGCATGACGTTCTTGCCCTTCATCCGCTGGAACCGGGCGTAGACATCGGTGGCGACGTAGCCGAGCGGGTGACCCACATGCAGTCCCTTGCCCGAGGGGTAGGGGAACATGTCCATGATGTAGGCGGTCTCGCGCCCCTCGGCCACGGCCCCGCGCGGGGTGCTGGCCAGTGCGCCGACCGGATTCGGTGCGGCGAAGGTCTCCTCGGCCTCCCAACGATCCTGCCACTTCGCCTCGATCCTGCCGGCGAGCTCCGCATCGTAACGGTGGTCGGCGGTGTTCGAGCGCGAATCGGAGGTGCTCATGAATCAGGCCTTTCAGGGGTTCGGATGCACGGCGGCGCCAGCGGCGCAATGCAAGCATTCTACGTAACCGCCGATCACGGTTGCTACACGGTCCGCAGAAGCGGCGGCACCCGGCCGAGCGACCACCTCGGGAACGGCCGATCTCACACGTAATGCAGGCCACATGCGTGATAGCTTGGAGGCTGAGCAGGGCGCGTCGAGGACGTGCCTGATGAGTCCCTGCGGCGAGCCGCGCGAAGGAGAAGTGCCCGATGGCCGAGACCATGATGCAGTCCGTGACCCCTGCCCCCTTCGAGTTCGACCGAGAACCGAACATTCCGGACACGCTCGTCAACCGGGCGGCGGCGAACCCGCACGGCGTGGCTCTGGCCCGCCAGCAGAACGGCGCGTGGATCGACATCACCGCACAGACCTTCCTCCACCAGGTCGAGGCGCTCGCCAAGGGCCTCATCGCTGCCGGTGTGCAGCCGGGCCAGCGGGTCGGGCTGTTCGGTTCGACGTCCTATGAGTGGACGCTGGCCGACTACGCCATCTGGTTCGCCGGTGCCGTCACCGTGCCGTTCTACGACACCTCTTCGCGCGAGCAGCTCGCGTGGATGCTCGAAGACGCCGAGGTGACGATGGGCTTTGTGCAGTCGGAGGAGCATGCCGGCCGCATCCGCGAGGCTTTCGGCGATGTCGAGTCGCTGGCCGACACGACTCCGACCGCCTGGATCTGGACCGAGGACGGACTCGCCGAGCTGCTGCGCGCCGGTGCGCAGATCTCCGATGAGAAGCTGACCGAGCGGCGCACCTACGCCACCCAGGACGATGTCGCCACCCTCATCTACACCTCGGGCACCACCGGCCGGTCGAAGGGCTGCGTGCTCACCCACGGCAACTTCGTGCTCACCGCGCAGGCGGCCATCCACCAGATGGGCGAGATCCTCCGTCCCGGCGCCCGCTGCCTGCTGTTCCTGCCGCTCGCCCACGTCCTCGCCCGCTTCATCCAGGTGGTGACGATCCAGGGCGGCGGCACCCTCGCCCATGAGGGCGATCTGACGAAGCTCACCGATGCGCTCGGCAGCTACCGGCCGACCTTCATCCTCGGTGTGCCGCGGGTGTTCGAGAAGGTCTTCAACGCCGCCCTGTCGAAGGCTGAGGCCGGCGGCCAGCAGAAGATCTTCCGCGCCGCCGAGGCGGTCGCCGTGCGCTACTCGCAGGCGCTGGACGAAGGGCCGGTGCCGCTGAAGCTGCGCCTGCAGCATGCGCTGTTCGACAAGCTCGTCTACCGGAAGCTGCGCGCGGTCATGGGCGGTGCCGTCACGCATGCGATCTCCGGCGGCGGCCCGCTGGGCGAACACCTCGGGCATTTCTTCCGCGGCGTCGGCCTCATCGTCCTCGAAGGCTATGGGCTGACCGAGACGACGGCGCCGGTGACGGTCAACATCCCCTCGAAGTCAAAGATCGGCACCGTCGGCGTGCCGCTGCCGGGCTGCGCCATTGCGATCGCCCCCGACGGCGAGGTGCTCGCCAAGGGTGTGTGCGTGTTCCGGGAGTACTGGCGGAATCAGGAGGCCACGGAGCAGGGCTTCATGGACGGCTGGTTCGCCACCGGCGACATCGGCGATCTCGATTCCGACGGCTACCTGCGCATCACCGGCCGGAAGAAGGAGCTCATCGTCACCTCCTCAGGCAAGAACGTCGCCCCGGCGCCGATCGAGGATGCGCTGCGCCGCCATATGCTCATCCACCAGCCGGTGCTCATCGGCGACTACCGCAACTTCATCTCCGCGCTCATCTTCCTCGACCCGGAGATGCTGCCGACCTGGCTGGAGAACCACGGTCTGCCGGCGATGGATCTCCAGGAGGCTTCGGAGCATCCGGAGGTGCAGGCTGCGATCGAGAAGGCCGTCGAACGCGTCAACCGGAAGGTCTCGAAGGCCGAGAGCATCCGCGCCTTCCGGATCGTGCCGGCCGAGCTGACAGAGCAGAACGGCTACCTGTCGGCCAAGCAGTCGGTCAAGCGCCACCTCATCGACCGGGACTTCGCAGAGGTCATCGACGAGATCTACGCCGGGTCCAAGGGCAGCCAGACTGAGGCTCCTCTGCGGCTGCGCTGAGGGCGGCCGCAGCGCTTCCGCTGGGGTCGCTCTCAGCCCTGCTCAGCATGCTTATACACTCTGAGCATGAGCGATGAGCGTAGCAACAGCAGCAAGACCAAGAACTCCACCTCCGCAGAGTCGAACGGCACCGGCGCCGGCTTCGAGGTCACCCCGGAGGGAGTGCCGCATTTCGGCGATGAGATCGACGAGATCCGGGAGCTGTCGAAGAAGCTCAACCCCGAGGTCAGCAACTCCGATGCGTGGAAGCACGGCTACCCGTACGATGTCAAGCTCACCCGCCGCCGCTATGAGCGCGAGAAGCGCCAGCTGCAGATCGAACTGTTGAAGCTGCAGACCTGGGTGCGCGAGACCGGCCAGAAGATCGTCATCATCTTCGAAGGCCGCGATGCCGCCGGCAAGGGCGGTGCGATCAAGCGCTTCACCGAGCACCTCAACCCACGCGGCGCCCGCGTCGTCGCACTGGAGAAGCCCACCGAGCGCGAGACCACCCAGTGGTTCTTCCAGCGCTACGTCCAGCATCTGCCGGCCGGCGGCGAGATCGTGCTGTTCGACCGCTCCTGGTACAACCGTGCCGGCGTCGAGCGGGTGATGGGCTACTGCACCCCGACGCAGTACCTGGAGTTCACCCGCTCGTGCCCGGAGTTCGAGAACATGCTCGTGCAGTCGGGCATCCGGATCATCAAGTTCTGGTTCTCCGTCGGACGCGAAGAGCAGCTGCACCGCTTCGGCGCGCGCCGCACCGACCCGGTCAAGCAGTGGAAGCTCTCCCCCACCGACCTCGCCAGCCTCGACAAGTGGGACGCTTACACCGAGGCGAAGAATGCGATGTTCTTCTACACCGACACTCCGGCCGCGCCGTGGACGGTGGTGAAGTCCAACGACAAGAAGCGCGCCCGGCTGGAGGCGATGCGCTACGTGCTCAACCAGTTCGACTACCCGGGCAAGGACAAGCGTGTGGCGCGGGCGGCTGATCCGCTCATCGTCGGTTCGCCCAAGGACATGTACGACGACGGCGAAACTCCGACGCACTCGTTTCCCTCGACACTCAGCGGAGACTAAGCTCGTACCCAGAGCTCCCTGTCAGAGCCTCACCGACGGGAGCACTGCCGTCCGACAGAACCCTTGAGGAAGCGAAGATATGGAACCCGACAATCGGATCCTGGTGAGTTCGAGTTCGGCGGCTGCCGCCGCCCAGAGCTTCATGAACCGACCCGCTGTCGTGCACCTGATGGCGACCCTCCAGCGCTTCGGCCAGCGGCTGGGCAGCCAGTTCGGGGCGGCCATCACCTACTTCCTCGTGCTGGCGCTCATCCCGACGCTCATGTTCGCGTTCGCGGCGCTCGGCTTCGTCCTCGACGTCGTGCGCCCCGAACTCGTCGACGTCGTGACGCAGAAGCTCGAGGAGTTCGCGCCCGGCCAGGACCAGCTCGTCGAGATGCTGCAGAACTTCATTAGCAACTGGCAGGCCGTCGGCCTCGTCGGCATCGCCTCGGCGCTCTATACCGCACAGGGATTCATCGGCAACCTCAAGGACGCCGTCCGCGCGCAGCTGCGCAAGGACATGGAGGCGAAGCCCAAGGAGAACTTCGTCATTCGCACCCTGTCCAATGTCATCACCCTGCTCGGCCTGCTTGTCGGCATCGGGCTCATGATCGCGCTGACGGTCATCGGCGCGAGCCTGCAGTCCTCGATCGTCCGCTGGCTGCAGCTGCCCGGCTGGGTGACGCCGGTGCTGACGATCACCCCGATCATCATCACGCTCTTCTCCGCGTGGCTGATCTTCATGTTCATGTTCACGATGATCCCGCTCACGCCGATCCCCAAGCGCACCAAGCGCCTCGGCTCGCTGTTCGGTGCGATCGCCCTGACCCTGCTGCTCAATGCCGCCACGCTGCTCATCGACGTGTTCTCCGGATCGCCGACGGCGGCGCTGTTCGGCCCGGTCATCGCGATCATGCTGTCGATGAACGTCTTCGCCCGCATCATCCTCATGGTCGCCGCTTGGATGGGCACCGCCGATGATGAGTCGATCTTCGCCACCATCGCCCACGCCCCGCCCAGGAGCCGCGCCGAGCTCGTGAGTGCCCAGAGCACTGCAGAGACGGTCGGCGCCTTCGCCGTCGCCGCCGGCCTCATCACCGTCACCCTGCTGGGCTTCAACCGGTGGGCCGACAAACACGATCCGACCCGCTGAGCGGGTACTTCGACCGCCCCGTCCACACGGTGGCGCCCGCCCTGCTGGGCGGGGTGCTCAGCTGGGTTGCCGGCGATCAGGTCATCTCCGTGCGGCTGACTGAGGTGGAGGCCTACGGCGGCGCCGCTGACCCCGGCTCCCATGCCCACCGCGGCCGGACTGCGCGCAATGCGACGATGTTCGGCCCGCCCGGACACCTCTACTGCTACCTCTCCTACGGGATGCACCGGCTGCTCAACATCATCTGCCAGCAGCCCGGCGACCCAGCTGCGGTGCTGCTGCGCGCCGGGGAGGTCGTCTCCGGCCACGCCCTGGCGAACGCGCGCCGGATGCGCAGCCGCGGCCGGGCAGTCGCCGAGCATGAGCTCGCCCGCGGGCCCGGCTGCCTCGGACAGGTCTTCGCCGCCACCGCCGCGACCGACGGCGCACCCATCACCCTCACCCCTGCTCCCCCAGCATCCGCCGCTTTCGAGGTGCCGGCCGCCGCCGAGGTGCCGGCCGCTCCCGAGGTGCCGGCCGGCTGGTCCTTCACCCCGCCCGCGGCCCGGTCGCCTATGCGACCGGGCCGCGGGTCGGCGTCTCCGGTCCCGGCGGCGACCCGGACGAGTTCCCGTGGCGCTTCTTCATCCCCGCAGACCCGACCGTCTCCCGCTTCGTTCCCGGCCGCCGACGGACAGGAGGCACCACATGACCTTCCGCAAGACAGGCACCCATGTGCCGGCTGACTTCTTCGCCGTCGAAGCCGCCGGTCTGCGCTGGCTGGCCGAGCCGCAGACAGCCGCCGTCGCCGCGGTCATCGACGTCACCGACACCTCCCTGAGCCTCGAACGGATCACACAGGCCCCGCCCACCCGCGAGGCCGCTGCCGACTTCGGCCACCGGCTCGCCGCGCTCCACCAGACGCCGGCCGGGCGGTTCGGGGCGAACCCGCCGGGAGCCGGTGCGCACTACTTCGGGCCGCTGAGCCAGCCGCTGCGCATCGCCACGGCCGAGGCGGATGGGATCGGCGAGGCCTATGCGGTGCGGCTGGCGTCTCTCGCCTCCCACGACAGCAGCCCGCCTGCCGAGGTGACCGCCCTCATCGACCGGATCGCAGCCGGAGTCTTCGATGACGATGCCGCCCCAGCCCGTATCCACGGCGACCTCTGGGCCGGCAACCTGCTCTTCACCTCGGGCACGGCGGTGCTCATCGACCCGGCCGCATGGGCCGGCCACCCGCTCATCGACCTCGGGATGCTCAGCCTCTTCGGCGCCCCGCACCTGGAGACGATCATCGGCGCCTGGGCCGATGCGTATCCGGTCTCCCGGCTCGGAGCGGACTGGCGGGAGCGCATCGAGCTGTACCAGCTCTTCGGTCTCTATGCGCATGCGGTGCTCTTCGGCGGCGGCTACCGGGAGGCGAGCAGCTCGGCGGCGCGTCAGTACCTGTGAGGCGCGTCGATTAGGCTGAGGGCAGATCCACCCGCCGAAGCACAGGAGAGTCCCCATGTCAGTCGTCAAGATCAACGCCCTCACCGTCCCCGCTGAGACCGGTGACGAGATCGTCAACCGCTTCGCCCCGGCGATCGAGAACCTCGACAGCTTCGAGGGTTTCGAGCACTTCGCGCTGCTCAAGCCCACCGATGAGCGCGAGGTGTGGTTCGTCTACACGCAGTGGGCCAGCGAGGAGGCCTATGAGGGTTGGAAGAACTCCCGCGCCTTCGCTGCCGGACACAGCGGCTCCGGTGAGAAGCGCAAGCCGGTGGCCACCGGTGCCGAGCTGCTGGAGTTCGTCACCGCGCTCGAGACCTCCGCGCGCTGAGAGATCCCGGCGGCACGCAGCGGCCGCTGCCGCCGAGCGCCGGGCGCATCCGGGTTCGGCAGCGGACGAGCGTGCCAGTAGGATGTTGAGAAGTATCTGAGTCAGGATTCGAAAGGGAATTTCCGGTGACTGATCCAACGATCGCGAAAATGTCGGAGTGGGCAGCCAAGCAGAGCGCCGCTGAGGACATGATCCCCCTGGTGGGCCGCCTGTACCGCAACAATGAGGTGCTGCTCACCGTCTACGGCCGCAGCCTGCTGAACAAGTCCGTCAACGGCATCATCAAGGCTCACCGCTATGCCCGTCACTTTGACGGAACCGAACTCGATATGGCGCAGACCCTGCGTCTCATGACCGCGCTCGACAGCCTCGATCTGGGTCCCAGCCGCATCGACATCGGTCGGCTCAACGCTGGCTTCCAGGCCTCCGGCAGCGATGACCTCGACGCCTATCTGCGCAGCGA
Organism: Brevibacterium otitidis; assembly: GCF_042429315.1. NCBI lineage: Bacteria > Bacillati > Actinomycetota > Actinomycetes > Micrococcales > Brevibacteriaceae > Brevibacterium > Brevibacterium otitidis. The sequence goes on from NZ_JBHMAU010000066.1 coordinate 173,039, forward strand.
GCTCGCCGATGTCGTCGGCGGAGCTGACGGTGAGGCCGTCGAGCCGCAGGACGTCGTCCTCTACGGCTTCGGCCGCATCGGCCGCCTCCTCGCCCGGATCCTCGTCGACCGCGCTGGCGCCAAGAGCATGCGCCTGCGGGCGATCGTCGTGCGTCGCGGCGGCGACAACGACATCGTCAAGCGCGCCTCGCTGCTGCGCCGCGACTCGGTGCACGGCAAGTTCGACGGCAACATCGTCGTCGATGAGGAGAACAGCACGATCCTCGCCAATGGCGTGCTCATCCAGGTCATCTACTCCGATGACCCGGCCTCGGTCGACTACACGCAGTACGGCATCAACAACGCCATCGTCGTCGACAACACCGGCCGCTGGCGCGACGAGGAGGGCCTGAGCAAGCACCTGCAGTGCCCCGGCGTTGCGAAGGTGCTGCTGACCGCACCGGGCAAGGGCGATATCAAGAACATCGTCTACGGCGTCAACTCCGCTGACATCCTGCCCGAGGACACGATCCTCTCGGCCGCCTCCTGCACGACGAACGCGATCACGCCGGTGCTCAAGGTCATCAACGACAAGTTCGGTGTCCGCAACGGCCACGTCGAGACGGTCCACTCCTTCACCAATGACCAGAATCTCATCGACAACTTCCACAAGGGCTCGCGCCGCGGCCGCGCTGCCGGGCTCAACATGGTGCTCACGGAGACCGGTGCGGCGAAGGCTGTCGCCAAGGCGCTGCCGGAGCTCAAGGGCAAGCTCTCGGGCAATGCGATCCGCGTGCCGACCCCGAACGTGTCGATGGCGATCCTCAACCTCAACCTGGAGCGCGAGACCACCGTCGAGGAGCTCAACACCTTCCTGCGCGAGACCTCGCTGCATTCGGCGCTGCGCAACCAGATCGACTACATCGCCTCCCCGGAGGTCGTGTCGACCGACTTCGTCGGCTCCAAGCGCGCCGGCGTCGTCGATGGTCTGGCGACGATCGTCGACGGCGACCGCGTCGTCGTCTACGTCTGGTACGACAACGAGTTCGGCTACTCCTGCCAGGTCGTCCGCTGCGTCGCCGATATGGCCGGCATCGACACCCCGGCCTTCCCGAAGCGCAGCTGATCCATGGCCTGCGTCCTCGCACTTGATGAGGGCACCACGTCGACGCGTGCGGCCATCTTCTCCGAAGATGGCCGCACGGTCGCTTCTGCTGCCCAGGAGTTCCCGCAGCTCTTCCCCGCAGCCGGCCGCGTCGAGCATGATGCCGTCCAGATCTGGCGAGCCAGCCGTGAGGTCATCGGCCAAGCGCTCGGCACCGCCTCGCTCACCGGCGCGGACATCGCAGCCGTGGGCATCACCAATCAGCGTGAGACAACCGTCGTATGGGATGCGGCCACCGGCCAGCCGGTGCACCATGCGATCGTGTGGCAGGACACCCGCGGCGGTGAGTACGTCAGCATGCTCGCCGATGCAGCCGATGAGATCGCCGCGATCACCGGGCTGCCGGTCAACACGTACTTCGCCGGCATCAAGCTGCGCTGGCTGCTCGACAATGTGCCCCGCCTGCGTCAGCGCGCCGAGGCCGGTGAGGTGCTCTTCGGCACGATCGACACGTGGCTCATGTGGAACCTCACCGGCGGCACCCGCGGCGGAGTGCATCTGACCGATGTCACCAACGCCTCGCGCACGCTGCTCATGGACCTGTCCACCGGGCAGTGGTCGGAGCGGATGTGTCAGCTGCTCGACATCCCGGCCGCGTGCCTGCCGGAGATCCGGCCCTCAGTCGGACATTTCGGCGAGGTCGCCGGCGGCCAGCTGCTGGCCGGAGTGCCCATCGCCGGGGTGCTCGGCGACCAGCAGTCGGCGGCCTTCGGACAGTGCGGCTTCTCCCCCGGCGATACGAAGAACACCTACGGCACCGGCTGCTTCCTGCTGACGAACACCGGTGAGCAGATCCGCCGTTCGGCCAACGGGCTCGTCTCCACCGCCGCCTACCAGATCGAGGGTCAGCCGCTGCAGTACGCCCTCGAAGGCTCGATCGCCGTGGCCGGCGCACTCGTGCAGTGGCTGCGCGACAACCTCGGCCTCATCCGCACCGCCGATGAGGTCAACGACCTCGCCGCCGAGGTCGAGGACAACGGCGATGTGTTCTTCGTGCCGGCGTTCTCCGGTCTCTACGCCCCGCACTGGCGCCCGGATGCCCGCGGTGTGCTCATCGGCATGACCCGCTTCACCAGCCGCGGGCACATCGCGCGCGCCGCCCTGGAGGCCACCGCCTTCCAGACGGCCGAGGTGCTCGATGTCATGCGCCGGGACTCCGGCTACACGATCGAGCGGATCGCCGCCGACGGCGGGATGAGCGCCTCTGACATCCTCATGCAGTTCCAGGCTGATATCGCCGGCTGCGAGGTGGTCCGCCCGCAGATCATCGAGGCGACCGCTGCAGGGGCTGCCTATGCTGCGGGTCTGGGCACCGGGTTCTATCCCTCACAGGAGGAGCTCAGCAGCTACTGGCAGACCGATGCGAGCTGGCAGCCGCAGATCGCCGCGGCCGACCGTCAGCGGCTGCTTGCCCGCTGGTCGCAGGCGATCGAACGCTCCCTGGGCTGGGTCGAGAGCTGAGGGAAGTTTCGGCGCGGCTGCCACGGCAGTCACGCCCGCAGGCTCACTGCGCGGCGTAGCCCTTGTCCTTGTCGATGAGATTGGCCAGCGGCTCCCCGGCCCGGTAGCGATCCCAGTTGGCCATGAACTGTGCGGCCAGCCGATCCGACCAGCCGGCGGAATCGCCGCTCATATGCGGGGTGATGACGACATTTCCCATCTGCCACAGCGGACTGTCCTCCGGCAGCGGCTCAGGATCGACGACGTCGAGGCCGGCGCCGGAAAGCTGGCCGGAGTCGAGCGCTGCAACGAGGTCATCGGTGACGACCGTCGCACCGCGGCCGACGTTGATGAGGTGCGCGTGCTCAGGCAGCGCCGCGAACACCTCGGCACCGATGAGGCCGGTGGTCTGCGCGGTGAGCGGTGCGATGTTGATGAGCCAGTCGATGTCAGCGACATGGGAGGCCAGCTCGGCACTGTCGATGATCTCACCGAAGTCCGGATCCCCGCCTCGGGCCCGGGAACCGGCGCCGGCGACGTTGACGCCCACCGCCCGCAGCAGGCGGGCGATGGCCCGGCCGATCGCCCCCGTGCCGACGGTCATCGCCTGCGATCCAGCGATGTCGCGGGACTCGCGGTGCTGCCAGATGCGCTGCCGCTGGTGCTCCAGCGAGGTGGGCAGATCCTTCGCGAAGTGCAGCATGAAGGCGAGCACGAACTCGGCGATCGGCTGATCGAAGGTGCCGCGCGCGTTGGTGACGATCACCTCGGAGTCGCGCAGCTCATCGAACATGAGCGAATCGACTCCAGCAGAGGCGGCGTGGATCCACCTGAGCTCATCGGCTGCCCCGAACGCGTCCTTGAGCGCAGGTGAGAAGAAGTCCCACATGAGCAGCACCTCGGTGCCCGGCAGTGCGGCAGCCAGCTCATCGGCTTCGACCCAACGGACCTCGGAGGCTTCCTCCGCAAGCCGGTCGAAGTGGGCGGGACGCTTCTTGTCCGCAGCGGTGAGGATCGTCAGTACGGTCATCGTCGGCCTCCTGGCGGCAGTGGTTCAGCGGGTCTGCGGATCCGCCTCGGTCTCGGTGTCAATCGTAGACCGACGGCGCTCCCCAGGGCGTGCCTGCGCGCGTTCGATGCGCGTGGCCAGCGGCTTCTCCTGGATGAAGAAGAGGAAGACCACACCGATCACCGGCAGCGGCGCTGTCCACAGGAACAGGGGCACGAGAGCATCGTTGTAGGCGCTGATGATGACATCGTGCAGCTGGGCCGGCAGCTGTGCGAGGACTTCCGGGGTCAGCGCGTTCGGGCTCGCCTGCGCTGCTCCGCCGTCGCCCAGGCCGCTGAGCCGGTCGCTGAGATTGCTCATGAGCCGGGTGGTGAACAGCGAGCCGATGATCGCCATGCCGAAGCTGGCCCCGATCTGGCGGAAGTAGTTGTTCGAGGCGGTGGCGGTGCCGACCATCTCGACGGGGAAGGAGTTCTGCACGACGAGCACCAGCAGCTGCATGCTCAGCCCCAGACCGGTGCCCATGAGCGCCAGGTGCAGCATCGTGATCCAGGCGGGGCTGTCAGCCTGCAGCTGAGACATGAGCACGAGGGCTGCGACGACGAGCACCATTCCGACGATCGGATAGTGCTTGTAGCGGCCGTAGCGGGCGACGACGAAGCCGATGCCGGTGGAGGCGAGGAGCATGCAGCCCATCATCGGCACCATCATCAGACCGGCGCTCGCGGCGTCGACGCCGTGGACCATCTGCAGGTAGGTGGGCATGTAGCTGAGGACTCCGAACATCGCCACGCCGATCGTGAGACCGGCAGCGGTGGCGAGGACGAAGTTGCGGTCGCGGAACAGCGACATCGGGATGATCGGCTCGCTGGCCCTGAGCTCGACGAAGACGAAGATGACACCGGCGACGAGGCCGGTGGCGGCCAGTCCGAGGATGACCGGCGAGATCCAGTCGTACTGGTTTCCGCCCCAGGCGGCGATGAGCACGACCGCGGAGGTGAAGACGGCGATGAGAGCCATGCCGGCGACGTCGATGCGGGGCCGCTGTTCCGGGCGGGTGTCGGGTACGCGCAGCAGCAGAATCGCGGCGATGATCGCGAAGATGCCGAGCGGAAAATTCATGACGAAGTTCCAGCGCCAGCCGGGCCCTTCAGTCAGCCAACCGCCGATGAGCGGTCCGGCGACGGAGGAGACGGCGAAGACCGAACCCATCGCGCCCATGTACTTGCCGCGTTCGCGGGCGGGCACGATCGCGGCGATGATCGCCTGCGAGAGGATCATCATGCCGCCACCCCCGATGCCCTGGAAGACACGACCGAGGATGAGCAGCGTCATGTCCTGGGCGAGCAGCGCGAAGACCGAGCCGAGCATGAACATCGAAATCGCGAAGATGAAGAGCGGCTTGCGGCCGAACAGATCGCCGATCTTGCCGTAGATCGGCATCATGATCGTCGAGGCGAGCATGAAGGCTGTGGAGACCCACAGCATCTGATCGACGCCGTTGAGTTCGCCGACGATGGTCGGCAGGGCGGTGGCGAGCACCGTCTGGTTGAGCGAGAACATGAACATCGCGACCATGAGGGCGGCGAACACCCACAGGATCGCACCGGTCGTCATGTCCGAACCGTTGTCGGCGGGATCACTGGCAGCAGACGTCGCGGCACGGCTGTCAGCGGGTGCAGGCGCGCGGTGGCCTGCGAGCTCAGCTTCTGCCGTATGCGGCGGGGTCACGTCCTTTGCCATGCGTCTCACTTACCATTTCCCTTCTGAGGTGTCTGCGTTCCGGCCAGAACCGAGCGGAACAGCCGGATGGAACGTTCGAATGTCTCCTTGGAGAAGTCCGGGTCGGCGATCTGATCCGGTTCGGACTGCATCACGGTGCGCACAGCGAAGCGCAGCGGTACCGCGCACAGCTGCACGAGCATGAGCGCCAGCTCTTCCGGTGTGCCGTCGGCGCCGCCGAAGTCGATGTCCCCGCGGCGCAGCCGGGCGGCGACCACCTCGGCGGCGGCGTGTTCGAAGGCTTCGTTCTTCTCGAACTGGCGGCGCATGAGGGCCGGGTACCGGGCGAGGATCTGGCGGCGCTTGAGGACGACGTCATCGGAGTTGAAGGTCAGCTGATACGTGCCGTAGATGAGCCGGGCGACGTCTTCTGCAAGATCCGCTCCTACCGGGTCGACTTCGAGGAACTCCTCGATCTGGTCGGTGTCGATGACGACGTCGGTCATGCCGACGATCGCGTCCTCCTTCGAGGCGAAGTAGTTGAAGAAGGTGCGTGCGGACACGCCGGCGTCTTCGGCGATCTGCGCGACGGTGGCCTGCTCCAGGCCGTCCTCCAGGACGCGGTTGACGGCAGCGACATGGATGGCCCGGCGGGTCAGCCGGGCCTTGCGGTCGCGGAGGCTTTCGGTTTCGGTGGTGCTCACATAGAGATTTTGCGCCCAGTGCAACTTTACGTCAAGCGCAACTTTGCACCGTGTGCACTATTTCGCTTCTGTTCACCATCGGGTGCTGTGATGGGACCATGATCACCGCAATCTGGATCGGCGAGCAGGACCCCGAGGTGCTGTCACTGCTCCGCGACGCATTCACCCCCGTCCCCGGAGCCGAGCTCATCATCCCCGCAGGCACCGCGCCCTCGGATGAGGAGCTGGCCCGCACCGAGTACATCCTCAACGGCGCCGGCGTCCTCGACGAGGCCGTCTTCTCACGCGCCCCGAATCTGAAGATGGTCCAGCGCGTCGGCGCCGGCACCGACGGCATCGACTTCGACGCCGCGCGCCGGGCAGGTGTGACCGTCGCGAACCTGCCGGGCGCGAACTCGGTGGCCGTCGCCGAGCTCGCCGTCGCCTCGCTGCTGGCCTGTGCCCGCCACCTGCCTGGTCTCAACACCGCCACACATGCTGGAGAATGGACGCCGAATCGCTGGCTGCACTCCTCAATCGAGCTCTCCGGCAAGACCGCTGCGATCATCGGGCTCGGCCACATCGGCCGGCTGCTGGCTGCCCGGCTGGCGGCGTTCGATATGCGCCTGGTCTACTTCGACGTCTTCCGCCAGCCACCGGAGGTCGAAGAGCAGCTGGGCATTGAGTTCATGGCGCTTGACGACCTGCTGCCGCTGGCTGATGCGCTCTCGATCCACGTGCCGCTGACCGAGGAGACCAACGGTCTCATCGGCGCCGAGCAGCTCGCGGCGATGCCTGCCGGTTCGATCGTGCTGAATCTCTCGCGGGCCGGCATCGTCGATGAGGAGGCGCTGGCGGCCTCGCTGCATTCGGGGCACACGGCCGGTGCCGGTCTCGATGTGTTCGCCGGCGAGCCGAACATCGCCGGTCATCCGCTGCTCGACGCCCCGAATGTCGTCGCCACCCCGCATGCCGGAGCGCAGACCCGCGATACGGTCAGCCGCGTCTTCTCCCGGGCGGTCGAGAACCTCCTCGAACACGCCGCCGGCCGCACACCGGCGCACGTCATCGACTGATCACTCCCCCGGCTCCGCTGGCCGCCGTTCCCGAGGCGCCGTTGGAAGTCAGGAAGCGCGTCGAGCTCCTCCACGCGAGAACACGAATGCCGCGCCGCACGTTGATGAAGTGGGCGACTTCACGTTCCAGTTATCACCAGAGTCTCCACGACTTCATCCGCGATGGACACACGACACCAGGCTGGCTCAGCATGGAGTCGTTCGTGCCTTCGTGGGTGCACTATGGCGAAAAAACAAGAGAGTTTCTTGGATCCCAGCTGGAACATGTCAGGGTGTCGCCGTTGGGGACCACCGCAGAACAGCACGAAACCCTGTCGCGGCTTATTACCAGTGGCAGCATTCTCCGTCATGAAGCTCAGATCATGGTCCGATCCGGAGTCTTTGTGGAGGCGCCGTTCGGCGACGATAGGGTCGTGGACGCCGTCTTGCGGTCACCAGTTGGAACACTTCAAGACCCCAGACGAGTGAAGCCGGTGCTTCTCGATGCCATCGGAGATCTCCTGCCGCGGGCGATCGTGAACAGAACCGCCAAGACCGACAATACCGCCGCGATCTGGACCGGTCTCACGCAGAACGCCTCACGACTGCGCACGATGAGTACGAACATGCTTGCCTCACAGCTAAGCATTGTGAACGAGGACATGTTCCGTGCAAGTCTTCTCGGCCCCCACCCTCCGAGCCTTCTTCCCATGTCATTATGGCGAACACTCGCCGTCGAAGCTTGGCTCAGAGACAACGAAAGCCTGCGCCACCAGATACCTGCTGATTCGATCGGAGTGAAGCATCCATGAGTTCCCACGATCCCATCAAACTCGTCCGTGCCGATGATGGAAGTGGAGTCGTCCTCTCCCCGAGCACGGGAAAGTACTTCCAATTGAATGCCACCGCCGCGGGAGTACTCGAAATGACTTTGGACGGAATGGCCTTCAACGGCGTGGTGAACAAGCTGGCCGAAAAATTCCCGGAAGCAGACAAGGCTGCGATCAGGCAGGATGCGGAAGCCATTATCGGCGATTTTCGCACGCGAGGTTGGGTGACCACATGAGCAATCAGGTCAATATGGTTGTACCTCGACCGAGCTTCAATGGTGGGATCATCCGCCGGGTAAGGACGCTTGTCACGATTGGTGCGGCGAAACTCCTCGCTTCGCGGCGACCTGCCACCATTGAGAAGATCCTTCGCCGCGTCGCGGCGCATTGTCGTCCTGCCACAGCGGAATCATCGCTGAGTCTTCGGCGAGATGTTGAGGCGCTGAGCGTCACGTGCGCCGGTGAGGGGTGCTTGCCGCGCTCCATCGCCATCTGCCTCCTCTCCGCTCAAGCCGGCTTACGGTGGCCGACGTGGAAGACCGGCGTCACGATTGAACCGTTCCGCGCTCACGCTTGGGTCGAGTGCGGCGACAAACCGATAGGGGAACCTAAAGACTTTCGAGCGGGAGACTATTTGGTCACCATCGAGATAGGAGCGGGCCGTGACTGATGAAAACTTCAACCCCACCAAACCCAGCACCGGGTCTTCTGATCCGGCCGATTACGACGATGTGGCCAACCAGTATGGCGATGAGTTCATCAACTGGGCAGGCTTGCAACTCGCCAACCTGATCGATCCCGTCGCAGGTGAACGCATTCTCGATGTTGGTGCAGGCAGAGGCGCGGCGACCCGCCCCCTGGCCAGCAGGGGCACGGAAGTGTGGACAATCGACCTTTCCGAACGCATGGTCGAGTACCTGCGCGAGATAGTTCCGCCGGAGCGAGTCATTCGCGGAGATGCAGGCGACCTCCCTTACGCAGACGAGGAGTTCGACGGTGTCACCGCCGGGTACCTCGCGACGATCCTCCCGAACAAAATGGAAGGCATGTTAACCGAGTGGTCCCGCGTGCTGAACCCTCAAGGTCGGCTCGCAGTCTCTGAGCCGGGCCCTATTCATGAGGACTGGCTGTGGCTGCATGACGTCGCCTGCCAATTCTTTTCTCGCCCCACAGCCGAGGAACACAACCGCACGATCAGTAAGAACCTGGAAGCTCTCGTTCGTCTTGCTGCTGATGCCGGCCTTGGCCTAGAAGCGTCCTCCACTATCCGCCGTCCGACCTGACTTCCACAATTTTTGGGGTTTTCTTTGTGTCTGGAACTGTTTGTGCTGGTCAGCGTGTTGTGCGGTTCGCTCGTGGGTAACTACATGGGTGTCTGGAA
>NZ_JBHMAU010000067.1:0-81334 GCF_042429315.1 Brevibacterium otitidis
CACGAAGTCGACACCGGCGGCCACGAGCGCATTGACCGCTTCGACGGTGGCTTGGGGGATCGGCTGGAAGCGCTGCAGCAGCGTGCCGTCGACATCGCTGGCCACGAGCCGGATGTTCTCCGGATGCTCATGCGGTGCCTGCGGTGCTGATGCCTCACTCACCGGCTGCCCCCTCTTCTGCTGCGCGATCGCTGCGCCCTGCTGCGAACGTCGCCGCGACGCGCTGTGCCTCTATATCTACCACCTCAGGTTCGACCCGCTCCGGGGCGGCGGCCCGCAGACAGCAGGATCAGCGGGAGGCTCAGCCGGCCTCGGCTTCAAGGCGCAGGCACTCCTCGATGAGGGCAGCGACGTCATCGACGAACCGAGCCGCTGTAGCGCACTGGGCAGCAGGATCCTGTCCCGTGCGCACTGCGATGCGGGTCAGCGCGGCTGCCTGTCCGGCTTCGGATGCCTTCGTCGCCGCCTGCGAAAGCCTTTCGGGCAGCGGGCCGCATGCTGTTCGCACCTGCGCGGGGACGACGACGCCGTCGAGCGGCCAGCGCGCATGCAGTCGCCGTGTCAGCTCCGTGACCGCATCGGCGTGTGCGTTCAGCGTCGTCGTCAGTGCCGCAATGCGCTCTGCGGCAGGATGGTCGGCTGCATGGCTGGCGGCGCGGCCTTCGGCGCTGTCGGCAGCGCTGTCGGCTTCCCGGCCGAGTGCAACCGCGGTCTCATAGAACCGGTCGACGGCGCGCATAAACCGGTCGTGGTGCTGCCGCCACAGCCCGGTGCCGAAGACCCGGTCCGCCTCGCGTGCTGAGCGGCCGGCAGCGGAGAGCTTCCCCGTCAGCCGGGAGAAGAAGCCCATCTGCGGAACCGGATCAAAGGTAGTTGCCGGGTCGCTGCTCGGCGTCATCGCCGCTGTCAGCGCTCTCGCTGCCGTCTTCCTGGCCCATGATGATCGCACCGCGCGGCAGCGCGCCGGCCTGCTGACCCGCCTGCGCCTGGGCGATGGCCTGCTGGCTCATGAGTGCGGTCTGGATGCCGTGGAAGAGCCCCTCGAGCCAGCCGACGAGCTGGGCCTGTGCGATCCGCAGCTCGCCGATCGACGGGGTCTCCGATTCGCTGAAGGGCAGATCGAGTCGCTTGAGCTCCTCGATGAGCTCCGCGGACATGCCGGCGGAGAGCTCCTCGATCGTGCGGCGGTGGATCTCGGCCAGCCGCTCGCGGCCGGCCTCATCGAGATCGGTCTTGCGGACCTCCTCCAGCAGCTGCTGGGCCATCGTGCCCACGCGCACGATCTTGCCGGGCTCGGAGATCTTCGCCGAGCGCTCCTGCCCACCCTGCTGGCGCGCCGACGGCTCGCCCGCCTCCGTACCGGAGGCCTCCTGGCCGGCGCCGTCCAGGCCGGCGCCGTCCTGGCTCGAGGTGTCCTGCCCCGAGGTGTCCTTGCGCTGCGCTGCTTGCTCACCCTGCTGGGTGGTCTCGTCGGCACCCGAGGCGGGGCCCGCCTCGGGACCGGGGGTGCTGTGCCCGCCGTTGAGGCGGGCGGCGGCCTGCGCGAGGGTCTCCAGGTGCGGTGACTTCGGGGTGGTCTCGTCGGTCATATCGTCCTTGTCTCCTCGGGGCTTCAGGCGGTGGGAGCGGCGTCGGCGACGCGCAGCAGCACTTTGCCGATGCTATCGCCATCTTCGAGCATCGACTGGCCACGCCCGGCCTCCGCCAGGGGGATCGTGTCGTGGATGACGGGGCGGATCGTGCCGTCGAGCACGAGCGGCCAGACGTGCTCCCGCACCGCGGCGCCGATCTGGGCTTTCTGCGCATCCGGCCGGGCGCGCAGGGTGGTGCCGAGCACATGCTTGCGGCCGGTGAGCAGACGGGCGAGGTTGATCTCAGCCTTGACTCCGCCCTGCATGCCGATGATGACGAGCCGGCCGTCGTTCGCCAGCGCCTTGATATTGCGCTCCAGGTACTTCGCGCCGATGAGGTCGAGGATGACGTTCGCTCCGGGGGTGCCGGGTTCGCCGGCCGGGCCGGGGGCAGGATCGGCGGCGGTGATCTCGCGGATGCGGGAGACGAAGTCCTCCTCGCGGTAGTTGATGACAGCATCGGCGCCGAGCTCGCGGCAGAACGCGGCCTTGCGCTCCGAGCCGACGGTGACGGCTACGCGGGCGCCGAGGGCCCGGGCCAGCTGGATCGCGCAGGTGCCGATGCCCGAGCCGCCGCCGTGGACGAGCAGCCACTCGCCGGCGCGCAATCCGGCCTCCATGACGACATTCGAGTACACGGTGGACATGACCTCCGGCAGGGCGGCTGCCGCGGTGAGGTCGAAGTCGTCGGGGACCGGCAGCAGCTGGCCGGCCGGCACATCGACGAACTCGGCATAGCCGCCGCCGGTCAGCAGGGCTGCCACACGGTCGCCGGGCTGCCAGTCGGTGACGGCGGATCCGACCGACTCGATAGTGCCGGAGACCTCCAGGCCGGGGATCCGGGTGGCGCCTGCGGGCGGATCGTAGTGCCCTTGCCGCTGCAGGATATCGGCCCGGTTGATGCCGGCAGTGTCGACCCGGACGAGCACAGAGTCGGGGCCGGGAACCGGGGCCTCGACGTCGTCGGCGAGCACCAGGGCTTCCGGGCCGCCGGGCTGAGGAATCGTCATCGCACGCATAGATCCAGCCTAACGGCCACGGCTGGGTGCCCGCCGCCTCGGGAACGGAACCGGCGCCTCGGGAACGGGAGCGCCGCCTCGGGAACGGAACCGGCGCCTCGGGCGCTCAGACGAACATGCGGAAGAGCGGCGAATCGTAGGAGACCTTCTCGATCTCCAGCGGCGAGGCGTCCATCCGGGCGAGCAGACCCGGCAGGCTCTGCGCCTGGCCGAGGGTGATGCCGACGAATGCCGGGCCGGTCTCGCGGTCGGAGCGCTTCATGTACTCGAACAGCGAGATGTCGTCGTCCGGGCCGAGCACCTCGGACAGGAAGCGGCGCAGCGCACCGGGCTCCTGCGGGAAGTTGACGATGAAGTAGTGCTTGAGGTTCTCGTAGACGAGTGAGCGCTCGATGACCTCGGCGTAGCGGGAGATGTCGTTGTTGCCGCCGGAGACGATGCACACGACGGTTGAGCCCGGCGGGATGGTGATCGGGGCACGCGAGTGCTTGCCGCCGATCGCTGCTGAGGACAGCGCGCCGGCCGGTTCGGCGATGATGCCGTCGACCTGGTAGAGCTCCAGCATCTCCGAGGCGACCCGGCCCTCCGGCACGGGATCGATGCGCAGACCCAGATCGGCGATCATCCGGTAGGTCAGGTCGCCGGCCCGGCGCACCGCGGCGCCGTCGGCGAAGGTGTCGATGTTCTCCAGCGTCACCGGTCGGCCAGCCGACAGTGCCGCGATCATCGAATCCGCTCCAGCCGGCTCAGCACCGATCACCTGGGTCTCAGGCATGTGCTCGGCAGCGTAGGCGGCGATGCCGGCGAGCAGACCGCCGCCGCCGACCGGGACGATGATGTAGTCGGGGTCCTGCGTGAGCTGCTCGTGGATCTCCGGGGCGATCGTGCCCTGCCCGGCGACAGTGCGCGGGTGGTCGAAGGCGGAGACGAGCAGAGCGCCGTAGGACTCGGCGTAGTTGGCGGCCAGATCCGAGGCGTCATCGTAGGTGGAGCCGTCGATGACGACGGTGACCTCATCGCCGCCGAAGTAGCGGATCCGGTCGATCTTCTGCCGCGGGGTGGTCTTGGGCACGAAGATGCGGCCCTTGATGCCGAGCTCCTTGCAGGCCTTGGCGAAGCCCTGCGCGTGATTGCCGGCCGAGGCGCACACGACGCCGCGGGAGCGCTCATCGGCGGTCAGCTGGAGGAGGAAGTTGAAGGCCCCGCGGATCTTATAGGAGCGCACGAGCTGGAGATCCTCGCGCTTGAGGTAGATCGTCGAGCCGATCGCATCGGACAGGCGCTCGGAGATGTGCAGCGGGGAGGTGATGATGGAATCCGAAATGAGCGCCGCCGCGGCTTCGACGTCGCTGGCGGTCGGCAGGTTCCATATCTTCTGTTCATGAATGAGCACCCCACCATTGTGTGCCCGTCGAGGCCGCTGTGTCACCTCCGTCCGCCGCATGGTGTCGGATAGTGGGAGGTCTGCGGCCGGCGGGGCCCCGTTCCCACGGGTGGGGTCCCGTTCCCGAGGTGGGGGTTCCGCTCCCGAAGTGGGGTCCCGTTCCCGTGGCGGGGCGCCGGGCGCCGTTCCCACTGGTGGGGCGCCGGGCGCGCCCTCCCGGCCCACCACCTCGGGTTCGGTAGAGTGTGCCCTAGCACATCGATGCGAGCCAGCGCCGACGCAACACCAAGGGGGAACCAGGTGGCCATCAGCAGTGAACTCGAAAGGCTGCTCTCTGCATGGCTGCCCCGCCAGAGCTGGTTCCCCAAGCTCGAGACCGAGCTCGGCTCCGACCCCGACATCACCCCGATGTCCGTCACCCGCCTCTTCGAATGGGAGACCGGTGAAGGCACCGTGCGCGGCTCCCAGGCGATCATCTCCGTCGGCGACGGACGCACCCTGCGCCGCATCAACGTCCCGCTGAGCTTCCGCACACAGGAGAACTTCGCACTCCGCGGCCACCTCATCGGCACCATCGACGATATGACGATGGGCCGCTGCTGGGTCTACGACGGCTGCGCCGACCCGGTCTTCGTCGTCAACTACGCCCATGCCGCGGCCACCGCGCGCCGGTTCGAGGGCGGCCAGGTCGCCGCCCATGCGGTCAGCACCGCGCTGACGAAGTTCCACCAGGTCACGACCGAACGGCAGATGCTCGACTACGCCGCCTCCGTCCGGCTGGAGCTGCAGGAGACCCGCGCACACGAGTCGACCGTCGCCATCGAGGACGAGGACAACCCCTGCGTGCTCACCTTCTTCCGCGTCGTGCAGCCTGGCCTCAGCCAGGCGGTGCGCATCCCCGTCGCCCTGACGGAGACGGAGTCGCGGGCCGTTCCCGAGGTGATGGGCTGGGTTTCCGGCCGCTGGTTCGACGCCGAGGAGCTGGAGACTCGCGCAGCCCCGCTGGCCATGCTCTCGGTCCAGTACCCCGGATCGCAGCCGGCCTGGCGCGAGGCCGTCGACATCGCCTGTGCGGTGGATTCCGGGTCGATCGGCAGCTACAACAAGAAGGCCTCCGCGCTCGGCGCGCGGATCGGCGAGCTGCACCTCGACCTCGCTGCGGAGTTCGGTGTGGTGCGCGGGGCCGGTGAGCCGACGGCTGACTGGGTGCGCAAATGGCAGGAGCGCATCGACTGGGCGCTCGCTCGCGCACCGCTGGCGCTGGGGGATCTGCAGGCGAAGCTCAAGGAGCACCGCGCGAACCTCAGCAGGCTCGACACCGTCGGTGCGCTGCAGCGGATCCACGGGGAGCTGACCCTCAACCAGGTGCTCACGAGCCCGGTCGCCGGCTTCACCGTCGTCAACTTCTCCGCTGCGACGCAGGAGTTCCCCAAGCCGGCCGCCATCGACCTCGTCGCGCTGCTGCGCAGCATCGACTACGCCGCCGGCTATGCCCGCCTGCTGCGCACCGGCGCGCTGCAGGCTGATGCGCAGCCGACGTTCATCGGGCTCTCCGGGCTGACCGAGGGGCACGAATCGCTGCGCGAGGTCGTCGACTCGCCGGAGTACCTGTGGTCCTCGCAGGCGCAGAATTCGCTGCTGACCGGCTACTCTCACGCCGTCGGCGCCTCGGTCGGGCTGCACGACCCGGTGCTGCGGGCCGTGCTCATCGACCGGCTGCTCGTCGAAGTCGTCACCGAGCTGCGCAACCGGCCCACCTGGCTCATCGTCCCGCTGGCCACGCTGACGCTGCTGCTCGGCGGCCGGCTGGAGCACGACTCCCAGCCTGCCGACGATGCCGATGCCGAGGCTGGGGCTGGGGCCGGAGCTGGCCGTGTGGCCGGCAGCGCCGGTGGCGCGGGCGGTGCTGCCGGGGGCGCCGTGGATGCCGGCGGTGACGGTGCCTCGGGCGGTGCGGCGACTGCGTGGAACGCCGAGGAGACCGTCAGCGCCGAGGAGTTCGCCCAGAGCGCGGTTGAGGAGATCGCCCAGCCGGCTGCCCCTGTGCCGGATGCCTATGACGATCTCGACACCGAGGTCGCCCGCGCCGAGAAGAACGGCGGGGGACCCGGAGAGGCAGATGAGTCTGCGGCAGCTGAAGCTGAGGCACCGGGAGCCGAGGCTGAGGTGCCGGCAGCACCGGAACAGACTCCCGAGTCGGCACCTGCTCAGCCCGCATCCGGCGCCAGCGAGACCACCGCCTCGGGCACGGGCCAGGCCAGCGAGACCACCGCCTCGGGCACGGACGCGAACGCCGACCCCGATGACGCGGTCATCGACGAGGACGCCGAGGCCGAGGCGGCCGCAGCCACCCAGTTCCCGCCGATTCCAGCCCGCCCGACGACCCTGCCGCGGTTCCCCAACCGCGACTGAAGTGGTTTATGCTGTGATGTGGACTCCGGGCGGCTGAACCGCCGCGGATGCCGAGGTGAGTTGACTGAGCGGCCGAAAGTGACGGTCTTGAAAACCGTTGAAGGGCAACCCCCTTCCGTGGGTTCGAATCCCACACTCACCGCCATGATGGCTCCCTGACCAGCGGTGATGATGTCACCACAGGTTGGGAGACGTTCGCGTCTTCAACGGCGCGTGCTCAGCCCCGGGCAGAAGGTTGATAGTCGGTCGGCAGCTGGGCGACAGTCGGGCGACCGCTGGGGCACTGAGCCGCGAACCTGAATCGCTATACCGGGCGATCCTCGCCGAGCGGCTCGGAGATGAGGGACTCGACGCGGCGGCGGATCTCGTCGCGGATCAGGCGCACCGCAGCGATGTCTCGGCCCGCAGGGTCATCGAGCTGCCAATCCTCATAGCGCTTCCCGGGGAAGATCGGGCACGCATCACCGCACCCCATCGTGACGACGACATCGGAGGCGTGCACCGCATCGGTGGTGAGGACGCGCGGGGAGGCGGTCGAGATGTCGATGCCCTCCTCGCGCATCGCAGCGACCGCTGCCGGATTGAGCTCAGACGCCGGTTGGGAGCCGGCGGACAGGACGGTGATCCGGCCCGCGGACAGCGCGGCGAGGTAGCCGGCGGCCATCTGCGAGCGGCCGGCATTGTGGACGCAGACGAAGAGCACGCTCGGGGCGGCGGGGCTGGAATGAGTGGTCATGCTGGTTTCCTCAGGCGCGGCGAGCCGGCACTGTCGGGTCGTGCGGGAAGAGCCGGCGGCCGGCCCATAGGGCGACGTAGACGAGGGTGACGAGCACCGGCACCTCGATGAGCGGGCCGACGACACCGGCCAGCGCCTGGCCCGACGTGATGCCGAAGGTGCCGATCGCCACGGCGATGGCGAGCTCGAAGTTGTTGCCCGAGGCGGTGAAGGCGACCGTCGTCGACTGCGCGTAGTTCAGGCCCGCCCCGCGTGAGGCGAACAGGCCGATGCCGAACATGACGACGAAGTAGGCCAGCAGCGGCACCGCGATGCGCGCGACATCGAGCGGCTGGGCGATGATCGCCTCGCCCTGCAGGGCGAAGAGCAGCACGATGGTGAAGAGCAGCCCGTACAGCGCCCACGGGCCGACGCGCGGCAGGAAGCGCTCCTCGTACCAGGTGCGGCCCTTGGCCCGCTCGCCGATGAGGCGTGTGAGGAACCCGGCGAGCAGCGGGATGCCGAGGAACACGAGGACCGAGACGACGATCGTGATGACCGAGAAGTCCGCGGCCGTCGTCGGCAGGCCGAGCCACCCGGGTAGCACCTGCAGGTAGAACCAGCCGAGCGCGCCGAAGGCGAGCACCTGGAAGACGGAGTTGATGGCGACGAGGACGGCGGCGGCCTCACGGTCGCCGCAAGCCAGATCGTTCCAGATGAGGACCATCGCAATGCAGCGGGCGAGGCCGACGATGATGAGCCCGGTGCGGTACTCCGGCAGATCGGGCACGAGCAGCCAGGCGAGGGTGAACATGAGAGCCGGCCCGACGAGCCAGTTGAGGACGAGTGAGAGCAGCAGGAGACGCCGGTTGGCGGTGACGCGGTGGGTCTCGTCGTAGCGGACCTTCGCCAGCACCGGGTACATCATGACGAGCAGGCCGATGGCGATCGGCACCGAGACCTGCCCGATCGCCACCGCGTCGAGCGCCTTGTTGAGCCCCGGGACCAGGGCACCGAGCAGCAGGCCAGCGCCCATCGCGAGCAGGATCCACGCCGGCAGCCAGCGGTCGAGGAACGACATCTCCTCCAGCACCGGGCCCGAGGCGGTGGCTGGGTTGGGTGCCGAGGCAGGAGTGTGGGGCGTCGTTTCGGGCACGGGAGTCCTTATCGTGGGCGTTGAGTCTCTTGGGAAGAGTACGGCTTCATATCGATGAGTGTCAATGTATGCTGGTGCCATGGATGACCGCCGGAGTCTCGTTGCTGCCAGCATGGCAGAGGCCGAATGCTGTCCGCTTGCCGCCGGGCCGCTGGGGGAGGCCGACGCCGATCGGATGGCGCTGCGGCTCAAGGCGCTGGCGGACCCGACGCGGTTGCAGATCCTCTCCCTCATCGCCGTTCGCGGCTGCGAATCCGTGTGCGCCTGCGACCTGCTCGAAGCGCTCGATGTGAGCCAGCCGACGGTCAGCCACCACCTGAAGAAGCTCGTCGAGGCCGGGCTGCTGCAGCGTGAGAGACGCGGGAAGTGGGCACATTACACCGTCGAGAGCAGGGCGTTCTCCGAACTCCAGGCCTTCCTCGCGCTCGGGTGAGCGACGCAGGCTCGGTGACCCCCGCCTCGGGAACGGCTGGGGTGGTGACCGCCAGGCCACCCAGGATCTTCCCAGGAATGCCCCGCGGGAACTCTCAGGTGCCCTGGGGATAGCGTCGGGGCGTGCCAGTGGAGAGAATCGAAATCCAGGCCACCGACCACATCGAGGCGCGGCGCATCGAGGCGATCTACCGTCAGGGCGGCCGGCGCGGCAGGCTCGAAGACGCTGGCCCTACGGCCAGCGGGGCGAGGCGGGCGGCTCGTCGTCCTCGCCGAGCAGCGGATCGCCCTTGGGCAGCGCGCGCCAGATCCCGAACGCCAGCAGGATGCCGAGGCTGTCGGCGACCCAGTCGCTGACCTCGCCGGTGCGGCCGGGGACCGCGAAGGCCTGGATGAACTCGCTGAGCGCGGCGTAGGCCGACATCGCAAGCATCGTCTGCCCCGGCCGGAACCCGAGGAGCAGGAGAGGTGTGGTGAGGGCGGTGAACCCGACGGCGTGGGCGAGCTTGTCGAAGCCGGGGAACGGCGCCGGTGCGCCGGTGCTGGGGGAGTAGAGGAGGAAGAGGTGTACAAAGAACACGGCCGCGAAAGCGGACCAGGTCCACTTCCGCGCCCGTGTTGAGAGGATCAGCTGCGCGACAAGTTGCATCTGACCGAGAAAGACGCGTCGTTACTTCTTGAAGGCGTCCTTGATCTTCTCCCCGGCCTGCTTGAGGTTCGCGCCGGACTCCTGAGTCTTGCCTTCGGCTTCCATGCCGTTGTCGTCGGTAGCCTTGCCGATTCCCGACTTGGCCTTCCCGAGCATTTCGTCAGCCCTGTTTCCGAACTTGTCTTCTGCACTCATAGGAACCTCCTCAGGTCGGGTATCGCCTCGTAACCAGAGGCGACGTACCGTCCATCCTAGTGACAAGCAGCCCTCCTGGAAAGGGAAAGTGCTGAAACGTTGCCGCAGATCAGCTGGGTGACGGTGGGTGCCGTTCCCGAGGCGGGGGTCGGGTAGCCAGGTGCCGTTCCCGAGGTGGGGGTCGGGTTGTCCGTGCCCGCTGGCAGACTGGAGATAGCCGGTTCGGGGTGTTGTGCAAGCATTCGTTTATGTGAGTTCCATGTGAACGCAGTAGAACGCCTTGTGACAGGTTATCGAACATGCTTAGACTTGAACCAAGAAGAATCGCGGTAGATCACAAGGAGGTGACCGCGATGCTCGCCGAAAACTCACCACCCCTGACACCCCGCCGCAACGACACAGTCGTCGACACCTCTGACTTCGCCGACTGCCTCTACAGACTGACCTCCGCCAACCGAGACATCGACGCCCGGCGTATGGCAGGACTGGGTTTCCTTTTCGATGCCTTCCTCGCCCGCGCGACCGCCGACACGCATGAAGACGTAAGCGTGCAGGTGGCTGCTGTCCGTGAGCTCGCTGCTGATCCGCGGGCGCTCGGCCGCCCGGACCGGGACGGAACTGACTTCAAGAATGAAGCCGAGCGGCGTCGGGACGCGTACGCCTGGCTGGTTGAACGGACTGCTTCGACCTCACTCATGCACATGGCTGATGCGCTGGATACGACAGTTACGCGGGTGCGTTCACGCGTCCAGACCGCAGCAGCAGGACTCATCGGCCTGCCCGCCTTCACTGCCCAAGCCCGTGCCGGGGTCATCGGTTATGACCGTTACGCCTACGCCACCGGACGAGCCGCTGCTGCTTTGGAAGCACGGCATCTGGCCGACTTCGATGCCGGACTCGTCCGCATCCGGGTTTCAGACATGACCGCGTTCAAGCGGGCGGTGACGCAGTTGATCTCCACGATCATCACCCGCGAAGAACGCGCTAAACAGGTCCGCGACCGCCGCACGGTCGAGACCTATTATGAACCCCACGGCCAAGGCGTGCTCATCGCTCGCGGGCCCTCCCACCAAATCGCCCTTCTCGAAGCCCGCCTGGCTGGCATGGCCCGGTCCGTGATCAAAGGCCTCGGCCAACCCCTCGGCGTGTCGGCAGGTCGGGAGATCGTCGACGAACGCGGCATGGGTGAGCTGATGTTCGACTTCCTCACCAGCTCACAGCCCGCCGGTACTCTCATCACTCAATCCAGCGACACGGACTCCACCACTGATGCCGGGACTACTTGCATCGTGGATGCTGCGAATCCTGCTGGTATCGACATCGACGCCACCGCAGACAAGATCGCAGAGTCTCTCGCGGAGACCGGTGTGCAGTGTCCGGTCGATGCCGAGTGGCTCAAACGACAGGCGCGCATCACCGTGACTGTCCCCGCGCTCGCTCTCCTCAACCAGAAGAACGATGACGAGGAAGAGGGTGGTGTGCGGGTGCCGGGGATGGTCAACGGCCACCCCATCTCACCCGACACCGCCCGCCAGCTCACCGGCACAGGACATTCCACCGTCTACCGGATCCTGACCGACCCCACCGACGGGACTGTGCTCGACCACGCCGCCGAGACCTACACGATCCCGGAACGGATGCGGATCGCGCTGGTGGAGAAGTGGCAGTTCTGCACCCTTCCTGGCTGTGACCGTTCAGCCGTCAAAGCCGAACTCGACCACATCGAGCCGTTCAATCACGAAGACCCTGGACGCGGTGGACCCACGAGCATGGGGAATCTTCACCCGTTGTGCCGGGAACACCACCAGATGAAAACCGAAGACAAACTCCGCGTCAGACGAGACCCCGATACCGGGATGCTGACCTGGACGCTGCCCGGAGGCCACCAGCTGACCGCCCTGCCACCGACGAATCCTGTCGGGCAGGCACACGCCCAACAGCTCCTCAACCTCACCACTGCTTAGACCACACCGCCACCACCGGCCTACCGGAAACAACAGCTCGTTGTTTCCTTACCAGCGCTGCCTGCAGCACAACCGCCGCAGTGACAGAACGATGTTTGACAACTCCATAGTGTCCGGCCCCTAAGCCAATCTGCGGACGACCATGCAACGGCATGACTGCGCCCGATAGGCTTTAAGGACCAATGCAGGCGAAGGAGGCTGAAGACGGATGGACGCACCGATCGACCTCACGCGCCTGCGCGAATGGGTGGGCCGCAGCCAAACCGTGCGTGACATCGCCACCGAAGCGAAGTCTCACACCTTGGCTGCCACGCTCGATTACGATGCCGATCCCTGGGGCGGGCAGCTCTTCCCCCTGGCTCACTGGACCCATTTCAACCCCACCGAGCCGCAGCGCGCCCTCGACGTCGATGGGCACCCGCACCTCGGCGGGTTCCTGCCGCCGGTCCCGCTGCCGCGACGCATGTGGGCCGGATCCGACCTGACCTTCCACCGGCCGATCTCTGTCGGCCAGCAGCTGCAGGACGTGCAGACAGTCACCGATGTCACCGCACGAACCGACAGATCCGGCCAGCTCGTCTTCGTCACCGTCACCCACGAGATATCCGCAGACGACAACCCCGCCATCACCGACCGGCACACCATCGTCTACCGCGAAGCTGCCACAGCGGAAACCGAACCAGCTCCTGCTGAGTCGCCAGCCGAGCGCGCCGCCCATGAGCCAGCCGACACCTCGGCGTGGGATTACAGTCAGGTCACCCGGCCCGACGAGACGATGCTCTTCCGCTACTCCGCGCTGACCTTCAACGCGCACCGCATCCACTACGACCGCGACGGAGGTCGCCATCCTCGACCCCGCAGGACACGCCTGCCTGATCGGAACCATCGACCACTGAACCACCGGCGGGCACCGTCGCCCGCTGCCGAAAGGAGCCGCACATGTCTGAGCTGACCTGGCTGTCCACCCGCGAACTCGCCGCCGAGATCGCCGCCGGCCGGATCTCCGCCCGCGAGGCGCTGGCCGACCACCTCGCCCGCATTCACGAGGTCAACCCGGCCATCAACGCCATCGTCACCATCGACGCCGAGAAAGCCGAAGCCGCCGCAGCAGCCGCCGACGACGCGCACGCGCGCGGCGAGAGCCTCGGCCTGCTGCACGGGGTGCCGATGACGCACAAGGACACCCACGACACGGCCGGCATGCGCTCCACACACGGCAGCCCGCTGAGGGCCGACCGCGTGCCGGCAGCCGACTCCGTCATCATCGCCCGGCTCAAGGCCGCCGGTGTCATCACCACCGGAAAGTCCAACGTCCCGGAGTTCGCCGCCGGATCCCACACTTTCAACCCGGTCTTCGGCACCACCGTCAACCCCTATGACACGACGAAGTCCGCCTCCGGATCCTCCGGCGGTGTCGGCGCGGCACTCGCTGCCGGCATCCAGGCCTCAGGCGACGGCTCCGATATGGGCGGATCCCTGCGCACCCCCGGTTCCTTCAACAACGTCGTCGGCTTCCGGCCCTCCCACGGCCGGATCCCCAAGCTCGCCCCGGACAACCCGCACGCCTGGCTCGGCCAGTCCGGATTCATGGCCCGCACCGTCAGCGACATCGCCCTGCTCATGCAGGCCGGCTGCGGGCCGGCCACCGGAGCACCCTGGGAGATCGGCGAACCCGGCTCCGTCTTCGACCTGCCCGAATTCCGCCTCGGCGCCGTCTATCATCCTGAACTGTCCGGCATCCGCGTCGGCTTCAGCCCCGACTTCGGCGGACAGATCCCCGTCGAAGCGGAGGTCGCCCAGATCGTGACAGCCGCCGCCGAGGTGTTCGCTGGCCTGGGTGCCGAGGTCACCGACGCGGTGCCGAACCTTGAAGACGCCGATGAGGTCTTCCGCACCCAGCGCGCCTACGACTTCGCGATGATGTTCGGGGAAATGGCCGAATCCGGCGGGCGGGCGCAGATGAAGAAGTCACTGGTCGACAACATCGATGCCGGGCTCGCGCTCAGTGCCGCCGATGTGCGGTCCAAAGACGCCGCACGCGTGCGGCTGGGCGCCGAGCTGTGGCGCTACTTCGACGACTGCGACGTCTTCGTCACGACCACCTCGCAGGTGCTGCCGTTCGACGCCGAACTCGAATATCCGACGGAGATCAACGGCGAGCCGATGGCCGACTACCTTTCGTGGATGCGGGCGGCGACTCTCATCTCAGCCACCGGCTGCCCGGCGGTCTCCGTGCCGGCCGGGTTCTCGGAATCGGGCCTGCCGGTCGGTATCCAGATCGTCGCCGCCCCGGGCCGGGACGTCGAGCTCATGCGCATCGCCCACGCTTTCGAAGCCGTCACCGAACACCACCTGCGGCACCCGGAGCTGTAAGCTCAGGCCTCCCCGGTGGCCGGGAAGTCGATGAGCCCGAGGATCACCTGTACGACAGGATCCGGGTCGACGGTGAGCGGCTCATCATCGGGAACGACCTCATCGCCGGTCTGCCCGCGGAAGCGCTCGGCGACCGCCTTGTTGCCCGCCGCCAGCGAGACCGCTGCAAGGATGTCGACGAACTGCGTCAGCGGCAGCGTCAGTCGGCCGCCGGCGCGCTCGATCGCCACACCGATGACCGTGCTCATGTTCTCGAAGTGGGCGGCGATGAGTTCGTCATAGCGGTAGCGCAGCTCCGGGTTGCGCAGGGTGTAGAGCTCGATCTCGCGCTCAGCGAGGATCCAGGCCGAGGTGTTGTCGTGCAGCGCATGGAACTGCGTCACGACCGCACGGACGAGCTCTTCCTGCTCCTGACGCGACTTCGCCGCCGTGTGCTGCAGGTCCTCACCCCGGTTCTCCACCAGCTCGGTGACGCTGCGCTGCGCGGTGTCGATCTCGCGCTCCATGATCGCGAGCACGATCTCATCCCGGGAGGCGAAGTTCGAGTAGAAGGCGCCGCGAGTGAAACCGCTCGCCTCGCAGATCTCCTCGATCGACGATGCCGCCACCCCGCGTGCCGCGAAGACCCGGCGGGCCCCATCGATGAGTGCCTCCCGGGTCTGCATTCGGCGCCTGCTGACTGCCTCGCTCACAGGTTGAACTCCTTCTCTCACCCGGATGGGTCTGCTGACTTGTACTGCGCAGACTACACCACTACGATACACTTCTGTATCCGATGCACCTGTGTATCCTTAAAGGGTTGTGGTGCTTGGCGCGTAGCATAGGCGCAGGGCACCGATCGACTCTCTGATCCGCTCATCTCCCATCTGTGAAGGGTTGCCTGTGTCGTCCTTTCTCTACGAGCTCGGCCGCACCGCGTTCCGACGCCGCAAGACGGTTGTCGCCGTCTGGCTGGCGATCCTCGGCATCCTCGGCGGCTTCGTCGCCGCTTTCGGAGGCAGCTTCAACGATGAGTTCCGCCTGCCCGGCAGTGAATCGCAGGACGCTCTCGACTCGCTCGAACTCACCTTTCCCGAGGTGGCCGGCGGCTCGGCGACGATGCTCGTCGTCAGTGCAGACGGCCAGCCGATCGACGAAGAGCCGTACAAGTCGAAGATCGAGGACGCGGTCAAGGAGATCGACGACCTGCCCAAGGTCGACGGAGCGACCTCGCCTTTCGACGAGATGATCGACGGGGCCATCAATGACGACGGTGACGCCGCGATCGTCAACGTCCAGTACGAAGAGGCCTCCGATCTGCTGCCGGATTCGGCGAAGGACAACCTGCAGGCGGTCGCCGACAAGCTCCAGGCTGAGCTGCCCGAGGGCAGCATCGTCAGCCCCGGCGGCGAGGTCTACAAGGTCACGAGCGTGCACATCTCGATCGTCGAGGGCATCGGCGTCGTCATCGCCTTCATCGTCCTCATCTTCACCCTCGGCTCCGCCTGGGCGGCCGGCATGCCGCTGGTCACCGCGATCATCGGCGTGGGCATCGGCATGCTGCTCATCCTCGGCAGCACCGCGTTCGCCACCGTCAACTCGACGACCCCGATGCTCGCCCTCATGCTCGGCCTGGCCGTCGGCATCGACTACGCGCTCTTCATCGTCTCCCGTGCCCGGCAGACGATGTTCGAAGGCCACGACCCTGAGGAGTCCGCCGCCCGCGCCATCGCGACCGCCGGATCGGCCGTCGTCTTCGCCGGTGTCACCGTCATCATTGCCCTCGTCGGCCTGTCGGTGGCCGGCATCCCATTCCTCACGGTCATGGGCATCGCCGCCGCTGTCACCGTCGCGATCGCCGTGGCGGTCGCGCTCACGATGACACCGGCGCTGCTCGGATTCCTCGGCTACCGGCTCGTGCCCAAGAAGCACCGGCCCGGCGGCAGCCGTCACGCGTCCACCGCCTCGGGCGCGGAAGGCGAGGAGACCGAGAGCCGCCCGCGCAAGCCCGGGTTCGTCACCCGCTTCTACGACGCCTGGGTGGCGGCAGTGACGAAGATCCCGCTGCTGACCGTCATCATCGTCATCGCCGGCCTGGGCGCGCTTGCCCTGCCCGCCAAGGACCTGCAGCTCGCCCTGCCCGACAACGGCGGCGCCGAGGAGGGCACCGCCCCGCGCACCTCGTACGACCTCATCTCCGAGCACTTCGGTGAGGGCTTCAACTCGCCGCTGGTCGTCACTGCGAACATCATCAGCTCGACCGACCCGCTCGGCGACCTGGACGACATGAAGGCCGACATCGAGAAAATCGACGGCGTGCACAAGGTCATCATGGCCGTGCCCAACCGCTCCGCCGACACCGGCCTCATCCAGATCATCCCCGAATACGGGCCCAGCGATGAGCGCACGACCGAGGTCGTGAAGAAGCTGCGCGACCTTAAGCCGCACTTCCAGGACGAATACGGCTTCGACACATCGGTCACCGGCTCGAACGCCGTCGCCATCGACGTCTCCGACCAGCTCGGCGGGGCGCTGCTGCCCTTCGGCATCTTCGTCGTCGGACTCTCCCTCATCCTGCTCATGATGGTGTTCCGGTCGATCGCCGTGCCCATCAAAGCGACCCTGGGCTTCCTGCTCTCGGTCGGGGCGGCGTTCGGACTCGTCACCCTCGTCTTCGTGCAGGGCCACGGCGCCGACATCTTCGGTGTCGAGAAGGTCGGACCGGTCATCAGCTTCCTGCCGATCATCCTCATGGGCATCCTCTTCGGCCTGGCCATGGACTACGAGGTGTTCCTCGTCTCCGGCATGCGTGAGGCCTTCGCCCACGGGGCCTCGGCGAAGGACGCGATCCACCGCGGATTCCAGTCCTCGGCCCGCGTCGTGGTCGCGGCGGCGATTATCATGTTCGCCGTCTTCGCCGCCTTCGTCCCCGCCGGTGACGCGATCATCAAGTCGATCGCCTTCGGCTTGGCCGTCGGCATCTTCATCGACGCGTTCATCGTGCGCATGACCTTCGTACCGGCCGTCATGGCGCTGCTGGGCGACAAGGCCTGGTGGCTGCCGCGATGGTTGGAGCGGATGCTGCCGCACTTCGACGTCGAAGGCGAGGGGCTGTACCACCAGGTGCAGTACAAGGACTGGCCCGGTGACGGCAAGGACTACGCCGTCTACGGTGAGGGCCTCGGCCTCGACGGCGCCGGTCGCCCGATCTTCGAGGACGTCGACATCGCCGTCGAACCCGGCGGCGTGCTCGCCGTTACCGGACAGGGCGCCAGCGCTCTGCTGCTGACGATCGCCGGACGCGCTGTGCCCGACCGCGGCGAGCTCAAAGTCCTCGACCGGGTGCTCCCCGAGGAGGCCTCGAAGGTGCGCAGTGCGATCCCGTACATGACGCTCAGCTCCGCCGAGGACGCCCTCATCACCAGACCCAGCTATCTGCGGCGCGTGCAGAAGTCGATGCCGGACATCATCCTCATCGACCGGGCCGACCAGGCCCGCGACTCCGACACCGCCCAAGCGGCCCAGGAGCTCATCTCCGCCGCACTCGAAGCCGGCTCGAGCGTGCTGCTCGGGCTCGGCAACCGGGACGCCGACTGGCTGCTCCCGGCCCACACGCACTACCGACTGCTTGATCTCGACGCCCATCATCGGGGGAAGGACACAGCTCATGACCTGGTTCGAACGAGCTGACACCGGACGCAACGCCTCGTGGTACTCAGTCCTCGGGCTGATCCTGGTGCCGGTCATCATCGCCGCCGGCTTCATCTTCGCCATCTGGAAGGCCTCTGACCGGCTCGACTCTGTCGAAGCCGCCATCGTCAACCTCGACGAAGGCACTGAGATCGACGGCCGGACCGTGCCCCTGGGCCGGCAGCTGGCCGCCGGACTCGTCGACCGCGATGACGAGAACCTCAACTGGGTGCTCTCCGACGAAGACGACTCCGCCGCTGGTCTGCGCACCGGCAAGTACGCGGCCGTCATCACGATCCCGGAGGGCTTCTCCGAGGCCGTCACCTCCAGCAGCGATGACGACCCGATGAAGGCCCGGCAGGCGACCATCGACGTCACCACCTCGCAGGTGACGCCGCTGGCTGACGCGACGATCGGCCAGGCGATCGCAGAGGCGGCCCGCACGAGCTTCAACTCCGAATTCGCCAAGCAGTACCTCGACGGCATCTACGTCGGCTTCAACGAGATCGGCAAGCAGTTCCGGGAGGTCGCCGATGCTGCCAACGAACTCAACGACGGCGCCGGACAGCTGGCCGAAGGAACCGGCGAGGCAGCCGACGGCGCCGGGCAGCTCTCCGACGGCCTCGGCGAGCTCTCCGCCAACGGCGGGCAGCTGCGCCGCGGAGCCGGCGACCTCTCGAAGGGCGCCCGGGGTCTGTCGAAGGGCGCCGGCGACCTTTCCGACGGCGCCGGGAAGCTCCACGACGGCCTCGGCACGATGCGCGATGAGACGAAGGACCTGCCCAAGCAGACGCGCGAACTCGCCGATGGCGCCGGGGACCTCTCCGACGGCGTCGATGAGTACACCCGCGGTGTCGACAAGATGGTCATCGGGCTGCGGGACTTCGCCGATGGGCTCGGCGATGCCGATGACCTCGACTTCGGCTCCGAGCTCGACCGGCTCGGCAAGGGCGCCCAGGACCTCAACGACGGCATCAACCGCATCAACGACGGCGTCGGGGACTACCAGGACGAGCTGCGCAGCCAGGCCGATGACCTGGAGAAGCTGCAGCAGAAGCCGCAGCTGACCCTGCAGGATCTCGTCAAGGCCGGGCTCATGGACAAGAGCGAGGCTGCGCAGCTGAAGAAGACGCTGTGCCCCGACGGAGACGGCGAGCAGTGTGACCGGGTCCAGGACGCATATGCCCGCGGCGTCGTCAAGACCGCCCAGTCCGCGCTCAACGATGCCGCGGACGGTCTCGACAAGAAGGACGAGAAGGGCCGCTCGATCAAGGGCGGGCTGCAGGATCTGACGGACGGAGCCAATGAGCTCAACGACGGCATCCAGAAGCTCGTGAAGAACCTCGGCGATGAGCTGCCGAAGATGCTCGACAAGCTCAAGGGCCTCGGCGGCAAGGCAGACGAGCTGCTCGACGCCTCCAAGCAGCTGCGCAGCGGCGCAGACCAGGTCGCAGACGGCACCGACAAGGTCGCCGACGGCATGGGCCCCCTGGCCGACGGCATCAAGCAGTCCGCCGACGGCGCAGGCAAGCTCGACACCGGTGCCGGGAAGCTGGCCGACGGTGCATCGAAGCTCGCCGACGGTGCTGATGAGTACTCAGCCGGCGTGAACAAGTACACCGACGGCGTCGACCAGTCCGCGCAGGGAGCCAGCGCGCTCTCCGACGGTCTGAACGACCTCGACGACGGCGCCAACAAGCTCTCCGACGGCACCGGGGAACTGGCCAAGGGCCTCGACGAGGGCAAGGACAAGATCCCGTCGTACACCGCGCCGGAACGCGACAAGCTCTCCGACACCGTCGTCGCGCCCGTCGCCGAGGGCGACAAGCTGCTGACCGACATCCCGCAGGCCTCGTCGATCGCGCTGCTGCTCATGATGGTGCTGTGGGTGGGTGCGCTCGTGACCTACACCGTGGTGCGGGCGATCTCCGCGACCGCCCTGACCTCACGCCGCTCCTCGCTGTCGGTGCTCGGCAAGGGACTGCTGCCGGGGCTCATCATCGCCGCGATCCAGGCAGTGGTGCTCGCACTCGTCGCCAACATCGTGTTGGAGCTCAACCTGTTCGACTTCGCCTCCGTGCTGCTGCTCGTGCTCTTCGCCGGGCTCGTGTTCATGACGCTCAACTTCGCGCTCGTCGCGTGGTTCGGCGGCACCGGACGGTTCATCTCCGTCGCGCTCGTCGTGCTGGCGGTCGCCGGCCGGGCGATCGGTGCGGTGCCGGAGTTCTTCCACTCCATCACCCCGTTCCTGCCGATGACCCCGGCGATGGACGGCATCACCGCAGCAGCCACCGGCATGCCGGGACTCGGCAGTGCGTGGGCGACGCTGTTCGGCTGGCTCATCATCGGCGTGCTGGCAAGCTACGCGGCGGTCATGCGCAGCCGCAGCCTGCGGGCCGGGCAGGTGGCCAAGCTGCGGCACATCTGAGTGCCGCGGCTGGCCGCCGGCAGGCTCAGTCGTCGCTGAGGATCTGCTCAGCGATGCGGTGGGCGTCGCGCAGAGTGCGCGCCGACTTGTGCGGATTCGCCGCGATCGCCAGGCCGAACTGCACCGCTGAGAGCTGGATCGACAGGCAGTAGCGGTGCGGGTGCGGATAGCCGCGGCCATCGCGGGTGCGCAGCGTCTCCGGATCGACATCGAGGCCGGACAGCGGCTGGACGACGCCGTCGCCGAGCTCCAGCTCCGCGACCGCCAGCTGCCCGCGGTCGAGCATCCCAGCGATCACCTCGTCAGCCGACAGCCGCACCTGATTGGCCGGCGAGGCGGCATCGACGAGGGCGCCCGCCTCGACCGGTGCCGGCAGCGCAGGGGAGGAGGCGCGGAAGCAGGACCGCTCACCCGCGCGCGAGGTGGTGATCCGGACATCGGGCCCGACGAACTCGACGAGCCCCGCCTCAGCGAGGGCGATGAGCTCGGCGAAGCGCTGCGGCGGCGGACCGTCGCAGATGCCGGAGACGAAGCCCTCGAACCAGCCGCGCACCTCGGTGTGGAAGCTGACATCGTCGACGCGGCCATCGGCGATGAGCTCCTTGAGATAGGCGCGCGCGGCCCACAGCACCGCGAACAGCGCCTTCTCCGGCGCCGCGGCGGGGCCGCGGTGGGCGGCATCGAGATCGCGGCGGAGGAAGTCGAGCATCCAGGCGGTGAACTCCTCGCGTGAGGCGAAGGTCCGGTTCTCCAGTGGCTGCAGCAGCGCATGCAGGTCGAGGATCCGGCTCGGATCGCTGATGACGTTCGACTCAACATCGGACCAGGCGCGCGACTCCTGCGTCTGGCGGCCGGGCCGGCCGGCGGACTCGCGGGTCTCCGCCGAGGCGCGCCGTGAGACGTGCCGATCGACAGCCTCGCCGAGGGCGTCGGTGAGGGCCGCCGGGTCGCTGCGGAACACCTCGGGAGCGGAGGCGAAGAGCGCGGCATACCAGGCATAGCGCAGATCAGCGAGGATGAGCGGCCAGAGCTGATCGTTGAAGCGCAGCCCAGCGTCCTCGCCGGCCGGAGCGTCGAGCCGGTCGACGGTGGCCGGTGTGAAATAGCGCAGCGGATAGTCGGCCAGCGGATGCGCGACGGTGATCGGCTTGCAGCGGTAGGGCACGCCGCGGCGCGAGGAGGGGGCGAGGATCGGCTCCTGGCCGCTGGGCTGATAGCGCAGCTGCGGGGCGCCGGCAGCGGTCGTGCCGATCTGCGTGAAGGTGCCGCCGCGGCCGGTGCTCAGCATCGCCTGGTGGTCGAAGTAGTTGAGGCCGAATCCGCGGAAGACCGCCGTGCGTCCGGGCTGCAGCGCATCGACATCGGCCTCAGCCGGCAGCCCCGGCGGCAGATAGGTCAGGTGAGCGCCGGCTGCGAAGCGCTTCCACGCCACCCGCTCCTCATTCAGCCGCGCCGGGATATGGCCGACGCACAGCACGACGTCATCGACTTCGAGAGTCGAACTGTCCGCCAGGCGGATGAGCTGGGCGGTGCTGAGCCCGGCCGGATTGTCGGCAGCGCCGCGCGGCTCGACGATCGCGGTGGCTGTGCTCGCATGATGGCGGATCGTCACCTGCTCCGGAGCGTGGGCGCAGATGTGGTCATATGCCTCGCGCAGATAGCGGCCGTAGAGCACCCGCGGGGCGAAGGTCGAGCGCAGCTGGGCATCGCTCACCGGATGGGAGCGGCGGTACCAGATCGCCATGTCCGGGCCGGTGTCGCACGGGCTGACGCCGCAGCTGGCATCCGGGAAGATCGTCTGCTCGGCGATCGTCGTGTTCATGAGCAGCTCCGGGTGCTGATCGGTGCGCCACACGATCCCGGCACCCGGTGGGAAGGGATCGACGAGGTGGATCTCCAGCGGCTGC
Organism: Brevibacterium otitidis; assembly: GCF_042429315.1. Classification (NCBI taxonomy): domain Bacteria; kingdom Bacillati; phylum Actinomycetota; class Actinomycetes; order Micrococcales; family Brevibacteriaceae; genus Brevibacterium; species Brevibacterium otitidis. The sequence goes on from NZ_JBHMAU010000067.1 coordinate 21,935, forward strand.
TGCGGGCCGGCGAGGGCGCACAGCCGTTCGAGCACGCTCAGCCCGCGCGGGCCGGCGCCGATGATCCCGACGCGGTGAGGACCGCCTCGGCGGCGGCTCAATTCTGGGCTCCCTCACCGCCAGGCCCCGGATAGCCGGGCCAGCCGGAGCCGGGCTCGTAGTTCTTCGGGTAGCACTTGCCCTCATCGTCCTCGATGCCCGGTGCGGGGGCGCCGGTCTCCTCCTCGGGAGCCTGCTCCTCTTCCTCTTCGGCCCCCTCGTCGCCGCCGCCGGTGGCCTCATCCTGCTGGCTCTCCGTCTTGGGGTTGATCTGCTCGTCGACCCACTCGCGCAGCACATCGTAGTCGGGGTTGAAAGTCTCGACGACGTCATTGTTGATCTGCGCGGACTTCACCTCGGTCTTCTGCATGAGCGCCGCCAGCTCGACGAAGGCGTTGAGCTCCCGCTGCGGGATGTCAGTGGCGATATTGCGCTCCGCCGAGCCGGCCAGCTTCGGATACGCCAGCGCGATCTCGCTCGGGTCGACCTGGTCGAGGGTGGTCTTGAGCATCCGCTGCTGGCGGCACATCCGGTCGTAGTTGTCCGCGCCCTCACGCGAGCGCACGTACCACAGCGCCGACTTTCCGTCGAGCACCTGCTCACCGGGATCGATCCAGCCGAACACCTTGTTCTTCAGGCCGGTGTTCATATTCGTGCCGCCGCCCATCGGGATCGGCCGCTCGACGTCGATCTTGACGCCGCCGACCGCATCGACGACATCCTCGAAGCCCTCCATATCGACCGAAGACCAGTTGTCCATCTCGAGGCCGAGGGAGCCTTCGACCGCCTTCATCGTCGCGTACATGCCGACTTCCATGTCCTCCGGCGGCTCGTCGACGGCATCGGGCTCGGACTCCGCCCACGTCCACACGGCGTTGATCAGGCTCTCCTCGGTGCCGAAGGCGTTGAAGCCCTGCGGGAACCGCTCGGCGAGCTTCGTGCCCTCCGGGAACTGCGGGAAGGCGAGATTGCGCGGCACCGAGATGAGCGTCGTCTCACCGGAGTGGGTGTCGATCGAGGCGACCAGCATGGTGTCCGGGCGCGTGCCCTCGCGGCCGTCGCCGCTGTCGCGGCCGATGAGGAAGACGTTGATGCGCGGCTTGCCCGCCCACAGGTCTTTCGAATCGAGGACCTTGCCGCCTTCGGTGCCGAAGACCGAGCGGACCGTCTTGCCCTGCACATGCGCATAGCTGGCGCCGACGGTCAGCGGCACACCGGTGAGCAGCACGAGGCTCGTGACGAGGACGGTGCCGAGCGTCTGCTGCGAACGCCGCAGATGCGTGCCCGACCGCAGCATGAGATACGAGCGGATGATGACGAAGGCCCAGACGAGCGCGCCGATGATGAAGAGCAGCGCGATGACGTTGAGGATCGTCGGGCTGGAGATGATGCGGGCGCCGGCCTTGACCGGGCCGCGGTAGAGGACCCAGCCGATGATCGCAGCGATGCCGAGGAGGAAGCCGAGGGTGAGGAACCAGCCGAGGCGCGAATTGCGGCTCTTGATCATGCCGAGCCCCGGCAGCAGCGTGCCGAGGCTGGTCCAGCCGACGATGCCCGCGAAGACGTCGTTGCGGCGGGAGTGCCGGGTGGAATGCGGCACCTCTTCGGGTGCCTGCGGTGCGGACCGGCGGCGGGAGGGGCGTTTGCGCGACTGCGCTGCGAGCGCCTCGCGCCGGGTCATCGGCACATCGTCGGTGGTGCCGGGGTCTGGGGGAGCGGGGTCCTGCCGGCGGACCTCGCGGAGGCGCGCGGCACCGCCCTTGGCTGCGGCGGCACCAGTGGCAGCTACCGCGCCCGAGGCGGCAGCCAGTCCCGTGAAGCGCGCCCCGCTCGAGGTGCGGGCCCCGCGGTTGGCGTGGCGGGGCGTTGTGTGCTCGAATCCTTCGTGGTCGGCATCCTGTGCCCGAGGTGCGGGTTCCGGAGTGCGTGGAGCGGCCGGGCGGGAGCTGCGGAGCCGGGGGCGGGCAGAAGCTCTGTAAGAGGAGTGATCGTGCTGGGTTGAGCCGTCAGGCCCACGGCGTGGTGAGGGGGCACCATTGTCATCATGGGACACTGCTCACTCCTTGGAGAACTGCACGCTAGAAGGATCAACGATAGTCACAAGTCTCTAGTGTACGAGCCCAATCTTCAAAAACCGTGAGCCGCGGATCGGCGTGCGCTTCGCGTCCGCATCTGCGCGCTCGCTCCCGGGGGCCGGCTCGGCTTTGCTCGGCTGGTGGCAGTTCGTTATCATTGGTGAGGTTACGCGCGCCCGCCGGCCGGATCCGCATCCGCTGCGGCGCGCCTCGCATCAGGAGTCGTGGCTGAGCGGCCGAAAGCACCACCCTGCTAAGGTGGAGTCCCCTGAATTGGGGACCGTGGGTTCAAATCCCACCGGCTCCGCGTTTGTCCCCGCAGCCCCGCGTGCCCGCAGAGATCAGGCATGCGGGGTTTCTGCATCCAGGAGTGCCGTGAGATCGGCGGCGAATTCCTCGCGCACGGAGAAGACGAGCTTCGCTCCCGAGGTGGTCGTCGCCTGCACGTACGGGCCGCCGAGGAGGAAAGACGTCGTCTGTCCTGCCCGCTTGTAGCCCAGCCCCACAAGAGCCCGATCGATGCGGGAGACCTCGGTGATCTCAGCCAGGTCGACCTCGATGAGGTAGACCCCGTAGCGCAGCTGCAGCGCCTGATCGGCGACGGTGATGCGCAGCGTGAGAGCCGACGCCACCAGGGCGATGCCGGTGAGCAGCAGCGCGCAGGTGAAGGTGATCCAGCTGAATCCGCTGAGCAGGAGCAGCAGAACGAGAACCGGGGCAGCCCACAGGACCGCAAGGACGTGGATGCGCGGGCGGACGCGCCAGCTCACCATCTGCTCAGTCATGCCCCCATCCTACGGGGCGGCGAGCACCGCCTCGGGAGCGGAAATGGGAGGTGAATGAATCGTGACGCGAAGCTGAAGGACGGGCGTCTTTCCGGTTGCACTCGCCATGGGCCGTGAAGCCCGGCCCCTGTTCGCCTCATTTCCTCAAGGTCGCGCGTGGAACTGCGCATACTGGTCGTGCTCGTCATCGTCCTGGCCCTCTTCTTCTACTTCACCAACGGGTTCCACGACACCGCCAATGCGATGGCCACGCCGATCGCCACCGAGGTGGCCAAAACGATCTCCGGCGGGCTCATCAATGAAGGCGAGGGCGGGGTGCACATCACCCCGCAGCTCATCCTCGCCGGCCTCGTCGGGGCGATCGTGTGGAATATGATCACCTGGATCTACGGCCTGCCCTCCTCGTCATCGCATGCGCTCTTCGGCGGGCTCATCGGCGCAGCGCTCATCGGTGCGGGACTGCACGCTGTCAACTTCTCCGTCGTGCTGTCGAAGGTCATCATCCCCGCCGTCGCCGCCCCGGTCATCGCCGGGACGAGCGCCCTGGTGTGCACGCGGCTGGCGTACCGGATCACCCGCCGCTACGCGAATGCCAACCGGCGCTGCGCCTTCAAATACGGGCAGGTGTTCTCGTCCTCGCTCGTCGCGCTCGCCCACGGCACCAACGATGCGCAGAAGACGATGGGCGTCATCGCCACCTGTGCCTTCGCCATCGCCCTCGGCACCAAGCTCACCGAGGTGCGTCCGGCGCAGGGACTGGCAGCGGAGACCTCGGCCGCGGCGGCGATCCTCGCCTCCTCCCACCTCGGCTTCGCGCTCTCGACGACGCAGGTGGCCTCCGGCTCGGTGCTCGGCTCCGGGCTCGGCCGCAGCGGCGCGGACGTCAAATGGGGCACGGCCGGCAGGATCGCGACCGGGTGGCTGTTCACCCTGCCGGCCGCCGGGGCCGTCGGTGCGGTGGCTGCGCTCGTGTCCAACCTGGGGTTCTGAGGTGCGATCGCCGTTGTCGTCGCTGCGACGATCGCCGTGCTGTGGATCTATCTGCACTCCCGGAAGACCGCCCACCTCGTCCAGCTGTCGAAGCTCGACACCGTCGGCGAGGCGGCGGGCGGCCAAGCAGGAGAAGAAGGCACAGAAGCAGGAGGAGCGCTCATGATCGACTGGATGGCTCTGCTCATCGTGAGCATCGCGACGCTCGTGTGGTCGTGCTCATCGGGATCTACCTCATCGTCCCTGCGCTGCACAGCTGAGCGCCGCCCGGCGGCCGGGCAGGAATGCTCAGCGGCTGCGGACGGTGAGCGACTGGGCCAGGCTACCGAGCGGGCCGGCCGCATCGTGAAGCACCGAATGGGTCAGTCCCAGTCCGCCCGCGCCGAAAGTCACCCGGGTGTCGAGCCCCAGCCAGTCGCCGGAGAAGTCCGAGCGGGTGAAGTGGGCGGTCAGGTCGACGTTCGGGAAGATCACCTCGCGCGGGTCCTCGCGCACGCTCACGCCGTTGGCTGCATCGAGGTGGGTGCAGGCGGCAGCGAAGCCGGAGACCTCCTCATCGGCGACGAGCTGCTCAGCGGAGCGCAGCCAGGTGAACGCCCGGCCGGGCTCGAACTGCCGGCGGCGACCCTCCAGGGAGGCGATGTAATTGCCGGGCCACACGCTGCTCGGAGCGAAGGCCTCCAGCTCATCGGGGCCGGGAATCGGCTCGAAGGCGGTGCCGGCGACCGCCTCGGTGTCGGAGGGCTGCAGCAGCCAGGCGCGCGCGAGCACGATCGTGCGCTCGCCGTAGGTGAGCTCCGCTTCAAGCAGCTCGATGGTGCGGCCGGCCCGGCTCACCAAGACGACGACGTCGAACTCATCGATCGGGATGACGCCGAAGATGTCGGCGGAGAACCGCGACATCTGCAGCGGGGCGTCCCCGCGGCGGGCCAGATGGTCGCGCTCGATGCTGTGGATGAGCAGCCCGAGGGCCGGCGAGATGTGCTGTTCGGCTTCGTTCCAGGCACCCGCCGTCGACGGGGTCGCCCGCAGCCGGGTGGCGGAGAGCCTCTCGAAATATGCCATGGCCCCAGCCTATCGGCAGGCGACCGGCGCCTCGGGGACGGGGGTGAATGCGAGTCGGGGCGCACCCTGGCTCGTGGGTGCGCCCCGACTCAGTCACGGTGGGGGCAGGGTCACTTCACGCCGAGGCGCTGGCGGAGGCTGTCGACCTCGGCCTTGAGCTCAGCCGGCACGTGATCGCCGAGCGACTCGTACCATTCCTCGATGGACTTCAGCTCAGCGGCCCATTCCTCGGGCTTGATGGCAAGGGCCTTGCGCAGCTGCTCTTCGGTCACGTCGAGGCCGTCGATGTCGAGCGAGCCCTCGGCCGGGGTGCAGCCGAGCGGGGTCTCGACGGCTTCAGCGGTGCCGGCCACACGTTCGAAGACCCACTTGAGGACGCGGGAGTTCTCCGAGAAGCCCGGCCACAAGAACGAGCCGTCGTCGTCGCGGCGGAACCAGTTGACGTAGAAGATCTTCGGCAGCTTCGCGCCCTCGGTGCGGCCGATCTCCAGCCAGTGGCGGAAGTAGTCGCCGACGTTGTAGCCGATGAACGGACGCATCGCCATCGGGTCGCGGCGCACGACGCCGACCTGGCCCTTGGCAGCAGCAGTCGTCTCCGAGGACAGGGTGGATCCCATGAACACGCCGTGGGTCCAGTCCTTCGTCTCGGTCACGAGCGGCATCGTCGTCTTGCGGCGGCCGCCGAAGAGGATCGCCGAGATCGGCACGCCGTTGGGGTTCTCGTACTCATCGGCGAGCGTCGGGGTGTTGGTGATCGGGGTGCAGAAGCGCGAGTTCGGGTGCGCGGCCGGGGTGCCGGACTCCGGAGTCCAGTCGTTGCCCTTCCAGTCGATGAGGTGCGACGGGGTCTCCTCGGTCATGCCCTCCCACCAGACGTCGCCGTCATCGGTGAGCGCGACATTGGTGAAGACGTTGCCGCCGGCCTCGATCGCGCGCATCGCGGTCGGGTTGGTGGTGTAGCCGGTGCCCGGTGCCACGCCGAAGAGTCCGAACTCCGGGTTGACGGCGTAGAGCTGGCCGTCCTCGCCGAAGCGCATCCAGGCGATGTCGTCGCCGAGCGTTTCGGCCTTCCAGCCCTCCAGCGTCGGCTCGATCATCGCGAGGTTGGTCTTGCCGCAGGCGCTCGGGAAGGCAGCGGCGACGTACTTGACCTCGCCTTCCGGGCTGGTGAGCTTGAGGATGAGCATGTGCTCAGCCAGCCAGCCCTCCTCACGGGCGATCGCCGAGGCGATGCGCAGCGAGTAGCACTTCTTGCCCAGCAGCGCGTTGCCGCCGTAGCCAGAGCCGAATGACCAGATGACGCGCTCTTCGGGGAAGTGAGTGATGTACTTCGTCGTGTTGCACGGCCACACGACATCCTCCTGGCCAGGCTCCAGCGGTGCGCCGACGGAGTGGACGCACTCGACGAACTCGCCGCCGTGCTCTTCGATGGCCTTGAGTTCGGCGGTGCCGCAGCGGGCCATGATCTGCATCGAGAGGACGACGTAGGCCGAGTCGGTGACCTCGATGCCGAACATCGGCTGATCAGCGTCGGCGCGTCCCATGACGAAGGGGATGACGTACATCGTCCGGCCCTTCATCGAGCCGGCGAACAGGTCACCGAGGATGGACTTCATCTCATCCGGGGCCATCCAGTTGTTCAGCGGGCCGGCGTCGGCCTCTTCGCGCGAGCAGATGTAGGTGCGCTCCTCGACGCGGGCGACATCGTCCGGGTCGGAGGCGGCGTAGAACGAGTCCTTCTGCTTGGGCAGCGGCTTGAGGGTGCCGGCTTCGATAAGCTGGTTCTGCAGTTCGCGCTTCTGGTCCTCTTCGCCCGTGATCCACTCGATGCGGTCGGGAGTGGTGCGCTCGGCGATCGAGTGGACGAAGCTGAGGATCTTCTCGTTGCTGGTCGGTGCATCAGCAAGCAGGTCTTCGACTGAGCCACGGTCGAGGACGGTCATGAGGATCTCCTGATCTGTTGGGGTTCTAAAGGTCGGCATATGCGGGCTGCGCCGCAAAGCGATGCCTCCACCGTACGAACCGTTCCTCGCGGCAACCCGCGATTCGCGGTCGGCGCGCCTGTGCATTGAGTCACAAGCTGGATGCTTATGCTCGATTAACGTCAATTGAAAGTCTGAAATTCCCAGATCATTGACGTGTTTTCCCAAGCATGGATCTCGGCTCCAGATCGCCGCTCCCGAGGCGGTGGCTGGCGACGGTGGCGAAGGCCGCAGGGTGCGGATTTTGGCTCGTGGGCGATCGTGTGTATAGTTGTTCTGGTCATTGCGACAGTGCGCCACTAGCTCAACGGATAGAGCATCTGACTACGGATCAGAAGGTTGGGGGTTCGAATCCCTCGTGGCGCGCGGATACCCCGTCATCATCAGATGGCGGGGTTTTTGCTTCCCCGGTGCGCAGCCAGTCCACGTCAACACCGCACGCAAACGCCCATGACGTGAGGACTACTTTGCGGGGCTGCCTCGCGCCGTTCTCGGCGTTCGCAATCGTCTGCCGTGACACCCCCATGCGCTCGGCCAATTCAGTCTGAGTCAAGCCCGCGTGATCGCGTGAGACCCGTAGGCGGATCGGGAGAGTGTTCAAATCTGGGACGGCACCCGCGACGTGAATAGTCATATGTCCAACGTTAGACATATATCTCTCATAGCGCAAGAGGTTACAAAGTCAAGCATATAGAGTTGGCGTGTCAAATAGTCGTCAGTTGGACAATTGCCAAACTCCAATCTATGTTTGGCATATGTCAAACTCGGAACGCCTGCTGAGCACCCGTGAGGTGGCCAGCTGCCTCGGTGTACACGTCCGCGCAGTGTCACGCCTCGTCGCTGCCGACAAGCTGGCTCCGGCGATCGTGGCACCTGGTGGCCCACACGGCACCTATCTGTTCGATCCCGCCGTGGTCGACGAGTACAAGCGCGAACGCGGCGGAGCCAAGCGCGTTAGGGGCGGCTCGTGACCCCGCTACTTGAGTTTGAACGTCGGGCGCGGCTGGAACCGGTGCGCGCCGAACGTGAGGATCGCCCGCCATCCGTCACGTCCGCGTTCCTCATCAGCGAAGCAGCACACTGTGGCCACCTGGATACGCTCCCGCCGCACGAGCTCAATCGTCGTTGCGTGCTCGGGAATGCTCGGGTCGAGGTAGCCGAGCGACTCTCCCTGCCAGATCGCGTGCATACGCTGTCCGCGCATCTGAAGCCGCACCCAAGCGTGCTTGTAGCCGCCGTGCGGGCTTATCTCAGCGCGTGCTTCGATCGTTTCGCTCAACCACGGCCTCAGTGCCATCTCAAACGACGCACCCTGCCACTGCTTCAACTTTCGGCTAAACAGTCCCATACCGGTAACTCTAGTGCCGCCCCGCGTGAGGAGTCCCAATGACCAGTGATCCCACCGCTTCTGAGCGGATCACCCGAGCGTTCGCCGACCAGTCTGCTTACTCCCGGGATATAGAGTTCCGTCGCCTTCGCGGCATCCTCGATGCAGCTCCCGAGTGTGACCTCGGGTTCAGCGGTGACGTGCTGGCGCAGCTCCGCGCCGATGACCGCCCATCCCCGGAGATGCGCACGTTCTGGTCTGGTGCGCGATGACGGTCGTTCTCGGCGTCCTGCTGCTTGGCACCGTCGTGCTCGCCGCCCTTGGCCTGTGGTGGCGCTCATGAGCGCGGGGATCGTGACCGCCCGCGTGCGTACCACTGGTGAGCCGGTGAGAGTCATTGTGTTCGACGGCTCCCACCAGTCCATGATCGCCGTGATCCGCGCCTGCGATGCTGCAGGCTGGTTCACCCTCGAATCCGGCATGACGCTGCGCTACTGCCTCCCAGGTGTCCCGACAGCTCGCCGCGCCGAGGTCGGCGAGGCGTTCGTCGTCGACGACGAGGGCAAGGCCCGCGACGTGCTCGCAGCGGGCTACTTCGACCGGCACTACGAGGTCGACGCAGATGACTGACCTCAACCGGGCTGCCTGCCGCGCGGTGCCCCTCGACACCGCAGACGCGCTGTTCTTCGACCCGTGCAACGAGGCTGCTGCACTGACCGTCTGCCATGCCTGTCCGCTCATTGACGCTTGCCGCTCGGCTGCTCTCGACGTGGAGGGGATCGCCTCGGTCTATCACCGCTTCGGTGTCGTCGGCGGCATGACACCCCTCGACCGCGCACTGGCTGCTGGCGTGCTCCGGCACGGCACCGCCGCCGCATGGCGCGCTGGCTGCATGTGCAGTACGTGTGAGGCGGCGAAGCCCGAGGGGGCCCGCAGGCAGCGCCGACCCTCTCAGACTTCCAACGCCGCTGCTGTCGAGGCAGGTGAGGCCATGGCCTGACCCCTGGCAGTACACGCGCGCCGCAGCGTGGCACCAATCGCGGCCCCGGTGGAGCCAATACGCGCGACCGGGTGAACAATCTCAGCGGCCCGATGAACCCCCGCCGTAGCGGGCGGGTTCCCTGCTCGGGAGGGGATACCGCACAGCGAAGCCTGATCAGCCGCCTGTGACGGTCTACGGCTAGCCGCGTCTCCACTCGGAGGCGGGGCTATGAGTCGTGGCTGTCTCGGCAGATCGTGGCACCGAGGGCGAATCGCTGTGGGGAGAGGGCACCGCGCGGGAGACCGTGCGCGTAGCGCTCCGCACGGGGACACCCAGCCACACGCCCACCCACCAATCGAACGAGAGGTAACCATCATGACAACGCCACCCGAGCACAGGATCGCCGACGCTCTACACCACATCACCCAGCAACTCACCGAGAACCTCGCCGCCCACGGACTACACCCTGTCGAGTGCGTGCGCCTGTCGATCCGCTCACCGCGCGGCTCGATCACTGCCACGGCGTCACCCTCGACGGATGGCACCGAACTCATCTGGATGATGCAGACCCGCTCCGCTTCGATCGAGGGTGGCCCCGCTGTTGAGGGTGGCCGGTCATGAGTGCCCCGCCCCCGACTAGACACCTGGACCCCACACGATGACTACCCCCCACCCCCGCCACCGCCGCCCCTACCCCACGCCGCCTACCCCCGCCCGTCCCGCTGGCCGCTCGTGGTCTGGCCGTCGAGTCACTGAGCTCACTGCCGAGGTGCTTGCGCAGTACGGCGACCGCTGCCACTTGTGCGGTCTGACTGGCGCGACGACTGCCGATCACATCGTCCCGCGCTCGAAAGGAGGATCAGATGAGCTTGACAATCTGCGCCCGGCGCACAAGTCCTGCAACTCCGCACGCGGCGCGCGCGACCTCGCAGCGTGGCGAGTGGTGCCGACCGAGAACGGCGAAGAGTTCTTTAGGTGACAGGCCCCTCGGCAGACGCGCGCCCACCTCTCTTTTCCCCCTCACTTCACCACCAAAACCGGCCCCGACCAGGGCCTGAAAGGACAGCGTGATGACCAGTGAAAACGGCCCATTCCTGCCCGGCCTCGCCCCATCCGAAGCAGCTCGGGCCGATCCCAGCCGAATCGGCCCGGTCGAGCAAGGCGTAATCGACGCTGAGGCGAAGCTACGCGCCGATGGATTCGTCGACGACCGTCACGCCCACATCATCGCTCTCGCGCGTCAGGCTGCCCGCGATTTCGACTTCATGCCGCGCGGTGGCAAGGCCTACGCCACCGCCCAGATGGTCACCGCGCTCTCTCGCGTGTTCGAGCTCCTGCCACAGCCTGAGATGCATTCCGCCGATGCTGTGACTGAGCTGGCCGAGATGCTGCGCGAGGCAGCCCGGTGAGCGCACCGGCCCCGCCGCCCCGGTTCGCTCCCGACCGTGACCCGGCGCTGCGCACCGAGGGCGGTGAGGTCGCCGCCCTGGCCCGTGCCCTGGGCAAGCCATTCATGCCACATCAGCAGCTCATCGCCGACATTGCTGGCGAGCGGCTGCCTGACGGCGGCTACAAGTACAGGCACGTTGTCGTCACGCTGCCCCGCCAGTCCGGCAAGACCACCATGCTCGGCCCCGTGCAGCTGCACCGCCTCATCACCAAACCCGGCTACCGCGCATTCTTCACCGCCCAGACCGGCGTGAAAGCCAAATCGCGGTTCATGGACTTAGTGACGCTCATCCGTGAGTCCCCGCTGGCATCCTACTTCGGTGTACGACTCGCCCAGGGCAGCGAGTCCATCAACGTCGGCAACGGCTCATCGCTGCGCCTGTTCCCGCCCGCTGAGGACGCCCTCCACGGTGAGACCCCGCACCTGGTCACACTGGATGAGATTTGGGCGCACTCCGAGGTCAAAGGGCATCAGCTCATGGGCGCTATCGGCCCTGCCCAGTCCACCCTCGGCGCTGAGGCCCAGGTGTGGATGGTCTCCACGATGGGCACCGCTGACTCCGGGATGCTCAACGAGTGGATCGAACGCGGCCGCGCCGGTGAACCCGGCGTCGCCTACTTGGACTGGTCACTAGCCCCAGGACTCGACCCCTACGACCGCCGGAACTGGTCATTCCACCCCGCACTAGGGCACACGACCACTCTCGACGCACTGGCAGCCGAGGCCCGCACACAGCCACCCGGCACGTGGGAGCGCGCCTACATGAACCGGATGACCTCCTCACGTGAGTCACTCGTCGACCCGCTCGTCCTCGCCTCTCTCGCCGACCCCAGCATCTCCGGCAGCCGCTCCGAGACCGTCCTGGCCTACGACGTCTCAGCCGACCGCAGCTGCGCTGCCGTCATCGCCGCATGGAAGCTGCCCGGCGATGTCATCGCGCTGCGCACCGTCCACTCAGCCCCCGGCGTGTCATGGCTCGCCCCCACGATCACCCGTCTCGCCGAGACCTGGCAGCCCATCGCCATCACCGCCGACGACGGCGGCCCCACCCGAGCAGTCACCGACGACCTCACCCGCGACGGACTGACCATCGAGCAGCTTGGGCTGCGCGAGCTGGCCACCGGCACCGACGCACTGCTTGACCGCATCGCCACCGGCACCCTGGCCTACGACGGATCAGCAGCGATCACCGACGGCCTCGCCCGCGCCGCCACACAACCGGCAGGCGACGGACGCCGCCTGTCCCGCAAACACTCCGCCGGGCCGATCCCTGGCCCCATCGCCGCAGTCGCCGCCCTGTGGACACTGACCCACCGCCCGACACTCTCGAAGGCGATCTACCGATGACCCTCAGATTAGACTTCACCCCCATCTCCGTTGTCGTCGTCTGCGATGGCTGCGACTGGCGCACCATCACAGCCGACCGGCTCACCGCATGGCAGGCAGCCGCCGACCATGAAGCCGAGGTGCACCCCGAGTCGATGCAGGCACGCGACCGGCTGCGCGTCTACCGGTGGCGTCACACACCGGCTGAAACGCCACCGGGTCGATGATCATCACGTGAAGCTCATCGACCGGATCACCGCCGCGCTCTCACCCACATCGCGGGCTACCGAGGTACTCTCCTCGCCCTGGGCCGACCCGTCACACCTGGCACACATCACCCTCGAATCGCTGTACGGCCTCGTCGACACCCGCCCGGTCACCCGCTCCCGCGCCATGCGCGTCGCCGCCGTGTCCAAGGCCCGCCGGATCATCGCCACCCGCATCGGCACACTGCCGCTGCAAGCGGTGAAAGCCGGACGCCCCGCCCCCGCCCCGGCCATCATCACGCAGCCCGAAGACGGGCTGCCCCGATCGGTCACGATCACCTGGACAGTCGACAGCCTGTTCTTCTACGGGCGGGCATGGTGGAAAGTCACCCGGCGCGGCCATGACGGCTTCCCGCTGGCAGTCGAATGGATACCCGAAGGGCAGGCGACAGTCAACGCCGACGGCCAGCTGACCGCCGCCTACGGTCAGCCAGTCGACCCGCGTGACGCGATCCGGTTCGACGCCCCAGACTCCGGCCTGCTCATCGACGCTGCCGAAACGATCCGCCGGGCAGCCACACTGAACCGCTCCGCCGAGCGCGCCGAGCAAAACCCGATCCCGGTCGTCAACCTCAAGAACAACGGCGAAGACCTCTCCGACGACGAGATCGACGCAATGATCGCCCGATTCGAGACCAAGCGCGCCACCTCAGCTGTCGGCTACACGTCCCGAGGCCTCGAAGTGCAGACTTTCGGTGCACCGCCTGAGAACCTGCTCATCGACGCACGGAAACAGATCGTCCTCGAAATCGCCCGCCATACCGGCATCCCCGCCCACCGCCTCGATGTCGCCATTGAGGGCACCGCCTTGACCTACACCAACCGGCAGTCCGAGAACCAGCAACTCATCGACGACGTGCTATCGCCGTACCTGGCTGCCGTGGCCGACCGGCTCAGCCTTGACGACATCACCCCCCACGGCACCACCGTCAGATTCGACACCGACGAGCTGACCACACCCCCAATCGGTGAGCGGATGCAGTCGTGGGCTACCGCTATCGACGCCGGGATCATGACCATTGACGAGGTACGCGAACGCGAAGGACTCACACCCACCCCCGCCCCGGCCCGAGAGGACACCGACCAATGACCCGCCCCACCACCATCACCGCCATTGCCGAGGTCACCGCGACCGCGGCCCCTGAGCGCACCATCTCAGGCCAGATCGTCGCATTCGACACCGAAAGCTCACACGGTATCGTCATAGCCGCCGGTGCCCTGGCCCCACGCCAGCCGCTGCGCCGCGTGAAGCTGCTTGTCGATCACGACCACTCCCAGCCCATCGGCTACATGGTCGCCCTCGACGGCACCGCCGCGACCTTCCATGTCCCGCCCGGTGCTGCCGGTGATGCCGCACTAGCCGATGCCCAGACCGGTCGCCGCGATGGACTCTCCATCGGCTGCCGCGTCCTCGACGGCACCTACGACGACACCACCGAGACCTACACCGTCACATCAGCCGAACTCTTCGAAGTCAGCCTGTGCGCCATCCCCGCATTCGCAGACGCCCAGATCGAAACCGTCGCCGCAGCCATGACCACCACCCCGAAAGGACACACCATGACCGAGACACCCAAGCAGCCCGAGGTGCAGGCCGACACCACACCCGACCCGGTATCCGCCAAGCAGCCTGAGGGTCAGGCCGCCGCGTTCCCGCAGCCACCCGCCCGCGTCGAAGCCGTCACCGACCGGGCTATGAGCCTGACCGAGGTCACCGAGCACGTCGCTGCCGCGATCTCGACCGGCCACCCCGGCCAGATCACCGCAGCCCTGACCGACGTGGTGCCAGCCGATGACAAGGGCACCGGCTGGATCGGCCGAGAGGACTGGCTCGGCGAACTCTGGGCCGCCACCCGCACCGGACGCCCACACATCGACGCATTCGGCCCACCCAAGCAGCTGAACTCCATGAAGATGCGCGGCTGGCAGTGGGACACCCGCCCCAAGCCCGCCAAGTATGACGGCAACAAGACCGAAGTGCCTACCAACAAGGTCGCCACCAAGGCCATTGAAGCCACAGCGCACCGGTGGGCCGGTGGCTGGGACATCGACCGGATTTTCATCGACCTCGCAGACCCCGGCTTCCTCGCCGCGTTCTGGCAGGCCGCCATGCTCGAATACCAGCGCGACTCCGACACCGACGTGCTCACCACCCTGCTCAACGCCGCGACCACCGGCACCGCGAGCACCGGCGTGCTGGCAGCGATCACCAGCTCTGCCGCCGCGATCCGCAAGATCGGCGGCTCCATGTCCCACCTGTTCATCTCCGATGACCTGTTCGCAGCCTATGCCGACCTCCGCTCCGACGAGGTGCCATTCTGGCTCGCACGGGCGACCGGCACCGCCGGAGTGTCACTGTCCAACGGCAAGGCAGACGTAGCTGACCTGACCGTGCTCGCAGACCCCGACCTGCCCACCGGCACCGTGCTCGCCGCTGACAAGCGCGCGGCCACCGTCTACGAGAAGTCCCCCATCCAGGTGCAGGCCCTCGACATCGCACGAGGTGGCATCGACCTCGGATTCTTCTCCTACGGTGGCGTACTCGTCAACGACCCGCGCGCGCTCATCAAGACCACCGTCACCCCGGCATCCCCGCCCGAATCCGGTGGCGGACGTGACTGACCCACAGCTGACGGTAGACGCGCTGCTTGCGCACCTCGGCACGCCAGATGAGCCTGAGCGTGCCGAGGCCGCCACCTGCCTCGACGCGGCGATAGCGTTCGTCACCCGCTACCACGGCAACCCCGACAGCTGGGACGCAGCGATCAGGCTCGGCTGCCTCATGCAGGCAGCCGGGCTGTTCCGCCGCCGCCACACCCCCGGCGGCATCGAGCAATTCGGCGAGACCGGCATCTACACCCGCGCGGTCGACACCGAGGTAGAGCGGCTGCTGCGCATCGGACGCTACGCAATCCCGAGAGTAGGCTGACATGACCGCACCCCGATTCGACACTGTGCTCGCCGATCTCGTCCGCGAGCTACGCGAAGCAGGCATCGGCCGAGTCGACTGGGATCCCTCACGCCTCATCGCCCCGTGCGCCGTCGTCACCCTCACCGAGCTAGAACCCGGCACGCTCGACGGTGACCTCACCGCCACCTGGGAAACCGTGCTCATCGCCCCTGACCTATCCCGCACCGCCTCAATCAGGCAGCTGGCCTCACTACTCGGCGCAGCCCTGACCGTCATCGACACCGATGACAGAATCCGCGCCTCATCAGTCTCGCTGCCCTCATCAGGACAGCACCGGCTGCCTGCGCTCATCATCACCCACACCACACCAGTGAAAGGCACCTGACCATGCCCGCACATGCACTTGGCTCCGGCACACTCGAAATCGGCAAGTCCGGCTCCACTAAGTCCTTTGCCGCCCAGACGACCAAGGCCGCACTCGTCCCGAAGACGGACACCGGCGACACGATCCACTTCCTCGACGGCTCCGCCGACGCTCCCGAAGTAACCGAGGAATGGACACTAGACGTCACTCTGGCCCAGACGTTTGGCAAGGACAGCCTGCTCGACTGGCTGCTGACCAACTCCGGCACCACGATGCCGTTCACGTTCCGGCCCCGCTCCAATGCCGAATCGGTCTACACCGGAAACCTCACCGTGGTCTCTGCCCAGATCGGTGGCGACGTGAAGAAGAAGAACACCTCCGACGTGTCCTTCCCACTCGCCGGTCCCCCGACCCGATCGAGCGGATGATGAGCACCCGCCGCCCGCTCGTAGAAGTCCCCGGCATCAAGCGGCTCGCCGCCGCACTCGAAGAATCAGCCGAGGGACTAGCCGATCTCACAGCAGCCAACGCCGCCGCTGCCAAGATCGTCGAAGAGTACGCAATCGGCATGTGCCCCATCGGCGAAACCGGCAGCCTGCTCGCCTCGATCCGATCATCGGGCACAAAGATTGCCGGGTACGTGCGAGCGGGCCGCAAGTCCACGCCCTACGCTCAGCCGGTGCACTGGGGCTGGCGGGAACGCGGATTCCCCGAGCAGCGATTCCTCTCTCAGGCTGCCTGGGATCGTGAAAACCGGTGGGGCGCCGAATACGAACGCGCCCTCGAAACCATCGTTGACAAACACCTGACTGGAAAGAAGTTCTGACATGCGAAAGCTCACCGTGACCCTGACCGACGGACGCACCATCACCGCCGCCGCCGACTCCCTGAAATATGAGCTCAACGCCTCGCGAATAAAACGAACGCGCGGCATCGGCCGCGACGGCTGGGAAGCCGAAGCCGGGGCAATCATGGCGTGGTGTGTCGCCACCGACAACGGCAACCGAGACGACCTCCCCGGACTCGATGAATGGCTCGACCTCGACCGCTCCCCGGTGGCCTCCATCTCAGCCGAAGAAGTCGATGACAGCGACTCAGACGGTGATGAGGAGGGAAAAGCCACCCAGAAGGCACCATCGACCGACTGATATGCGCACTCGCGCTGCGCATGGGCAGGCTGCCCGACGAGATCGCCACCATCAGCAGCCGCGATCTCATCACCATGATCGAGCTGATCGACGAAGCACAACCCGAGTAAAGGAGGGCGCGCCGTGGCTGGCAAGTCCATGATTCTCACGCTGAGGCTGCTCGGCGAATCATCCGGTGCACAAGCCGCACTCGACGAGACCACCGGCGGCGCATCCAAGTTCGAATCGGGTATGCGCAAGGCTGGCGTCGCAGCCGCCGGTACCCTCGGCGTCCTCGGAGGCCTCGCCAAGGTCTCCGGGGAAGCCGCCGCCGACCTCGAACAGTCAAGTGGCGCGGTCGAGAGTGTCTTCAAGGGCGCGCACACCGAGGTCGACAAGCTCGCCGAGGCCGCGAACCGCGCCGTCGGCCTGTCGAAGAATGAGTACTCCGAGCTGGCCAGCGTCCTCGGCGCACAGCTGAAGAACCTCGGCGTCTCCCAAGACGACCTCATCGACACCACCGACGGACTCATCACCAAAGGCGCTGACCTCGCAGCGATGTTCGGCGGCACCACCAGCGAAGCCGTCAACGCCCTGTCAGCAGCGTTCCGAGGCGAAACCGACCCCATCGAGCGCTATGGCATCAGCATCAAAGAAGCCCAAGTCAAAGCCAAAATGGCCGAAATGGGGATGTCCGGACTCACCGGCGAAGCCGAGAAGCAAGCACGCACTCAGGCGCTGCTTGCACTCATCACCGAGCAGTCAGCCGACGCCACCGGGCAGTTCGAGCGAGAGATCAACTCTGCCTCCGGGGCACAGCAGATCGCTAACGCCTCATGGGAAAACGCCAAGGCCACCCTCGGCGAGCAGCTGCTACCGCTCATGTCCACCTGGGCGCAAGCACTAGCCGACGCCGCCGAATGGGTGCAAGAGAACTCCGGCCTCGTCACCACCCTTGCCGTTGTCCTCGCCACCCTGGCCACCGCAGTCCTGGCGATCAACGCCGCCATGAGCATCTACTCCGCCGTTCAAGCCGTGCAAACCGCAGCACAGTGGGCCAACAACGCAGCCTGGCTGGCCTCACCGGTCACCTGGATCGTCATTGCAATTGTCGCCGCCCTCGCCCTGCTCGTCGGCGGATTCATCTACGCCTACAAGCACTCCGAGACATTCCGCGACGGCGTTCACAGCGTGCTCAGTGCAATCGGCGGCTGGTTTGCCGAACTCCCAGGACTGGCAGCTTCCGCGTTCGACCGCATGATCCAGCCCGTGAAAGACGGAATCGATTGGCTGTCAAAGCTGCCGACTCCGCTCGAAGCGTTCCGCACCGTGCTCTCAAACGTCGGCGACTGGGTTTCCACCGCATTCCGAGGCATCGGTAACTGGATCGATTGGGCGATCGAAAAGCTCAGGCAGCTCCGCGACGCATGGGCCAACATGTTCACAGGTGGACTCCGCAACTTCGGCAACGTCTTCACCGGCTACAGCACCGCAGCCGCAGCAGCACCCGCAGCAGCCACAGCGTTCGCCACCCGCCCCGCCGCCGCATTCGCTGCCGCACCCACCGCCGCCGCGCCCACTGCCGCCATGACCAGCATCGCCAGCCGGGCCCTCGGCATCGCCGCCAGCAGTGCCCCCGCCCGCCAGCCCGCCACGTACACCATCAACATCACCGCCGGAGTAGGCGACCCCGTAGCCATCGGTGCCGAAGTCCGCAAGGTCATGCGCTCCGAGCGCGCCCGCCGCACAGGCAGGGTTGATTAATATGCGGCCACGCCTCGAAATCGGTTCAAACGCTGGAAAGAACCCCGACTATACACGTTTCGTCCTAGCCGATCCCGGCGTTCAAATCTCGATCAAACGCCCAGTTTGGAAAGGCATTGTAGAGCCGGAATCGCTCTCAGCAACGCTGCTCCTCCCACGTGGCTACAGGCTGCCCGAAACGTTCAAAGCCGGGGCATTCCTCACCCTCTATGACTCCGACAGCACAAGCCCACGAGACCGCCCGTTCATCGGTCGCATCGACTCAGCGGTCATCCGACCATCGACCCGCAGGCGCGGACGATACGAGGTAGATGTCTCCGGCGTGTCAATCGTCTCTGAGCTCTACCAGAACCCCCTGACACGTCCGATTCTGCCGATAAACAGCTTCGACAGCACCTATGCGAAAACAGCACAAAAGGCGATGGACGCAATCACAAAGGCTCTCCCAAACGGCTGGAAGCTAGAGCCCATTGGCAGCGACTTCTACACGCGCATCAACTCGCTCGATGACAGAACGTTCTATGCCAAGTTGCTGAATCACAGCGCGGGAGTCTGGGAACCGGATAGACCCGCCATTGACGTGATCGAATCATTCTGCATGCAGTGGTGCCTCGTCCCGACTTTCACACCTTTTGATCGAACCGTTGAGATCAGAGCGGTCGAAAAGCTCTACACGTCCGAGCTCGCAATACATGCTTACAGGTGTGACCTCGATGCAGAGTGGTCGATCCGTCCCGAGGACACGGTGAACGCCCTCAGTCTCACCTCAATCGACACGGGCGCCGAGCCTCTCAAACCCGATCCCGTCACATCTCCGCGAACCGGCACGAGCTCACGGAATCCGGTCGTCTACCACAACCAAGCATCGACCAGTTCAATCGGCCACCGCGCACGATCAGCGCGCATGCTCATCGACTCACAGGTGATTGCTGGTGAAGAGGGCGGCCGCGTCCGCCAGACCCTCGGAAACCGACTGGGCCCGCGTTTCACTAGCCCTCACCCGCCCGAACTGTCCCCTGAAGCTCTCACATTCGACTTCGAAAACAGTTCAATACCGGCGATCGGCGACACGCTGCATCGCTTCATGGACAGCTCAGTCAATCTGATTGGTGCACGCCCCCCAGCCGCCCCAATCACCTCACTCACCGCACAGGTGAGCGAAGCGCACATCACAGTCAGAGGGCACCACCCACAGCAGCACAAGGTCGGCGCGGCGGTCACCATGACGCTGAGACTCTGCCAAGCGTCGATCACACAGCGACCGGCATCAGCTGGTCGATGGGACACGCTCACCGGACGCTGGACAGATCAACCGACACCCTGGGAGACCATCGCATGAAAACCACCAAACGCGGATACCAGTATCCCGAATCCAGCGATATGGCGAAGAACTTTCCAAGCATCGCCGCGACGACGATTACGAAGATCGACGCCGACATGACGACGGCGCTGACTCGACAGATGACACCTGGCCCGAAAGGCGATAAGGGCCCACCCGGCCCACCCGGCCCACCCGGCAGAGACGGCAGAGACGGTGGCAGTGTGCCCCCGTGGCAGACCGGCACCGCTGGCGCTGACACCGTGATCGACCCAAGTGTCGGATCGTTTGCCCGCATCCGCGACAACGGCGACCAGACTGTGACCGTGGCGTGCGTCTTGCAGACCACTGCGTGGCCGAAGTCCGATACCGCCGTCGAACGTGAGCTGGCCGTCGTGCCCCTCATCGATATTTGGCTGACCGCCGCCGCGCTCATCGTTCCTATCGTGTTCTCGAAGGGAGTGCTAGATAAGGACGTGCGCGCTCTGCCTGCGCGATGCTCAGTCCACTCGACCGGCGATCTGGCGCTCATCATCGAGCAGCCACCCGGCACCCGCATGAACAACCTCGCGCCGATCGCATTCACAGCGATGCTCGCCCTGCCCGCCTGAAAGGAAACCCGCATGTCCTGGTATCTCGCCCCATCCCTCGCCCAGCTCCGCGCCGAGGTCAACGCCCGCTGGCCGAACCGCTCCAAAGCCAGCGACGGCACCATCGGAGACCGAGCACATGCAGCCCGCAAGTCGGATCACAACCCCAACAGCCGGGGGAGCGTGAACGCGATCGACATCACCGCCAAGGGCATCGACACCGGCGCTCTCATCGCCGCCGCCAAACGTCACCCCAGCGTCCGCTACATCATCCACAACCGCCAGATCATGAACCGCGACATCGGCAACTGGAAGCCGCGCCGCTACAGCGGATCGAATCCGCATACGCAGCACGTCCACATCTCGATCTATCAGCGCGCCTCGGCCGAGAATGACCGCCGCAGCTGGGGAATCGCCGACGCCGAGGCACCGAAGCCTAAGCCGCGGCCGAAGCCCGCGGGGAAAGCCCCGGCGTTCCCACTGCCACGCGGCCACTGGTTCGGCGTCGAATCCCGCGATCGGCGCAACCATAGCGGCTACTATGCCCGCGACCGGGACGGCATCAGGCAGCTCCAGCAACGCCTCAAAGACCGTGGCTGGCGCATCAGCGTCGACGGACGCTACGGCCCCGCCACTCGCGACGTGGTGCGCGCGTTCCAATCCGAAAAGCGGCTGCGCGTCGACGGCGGGGTCGGCGCCGAGACCTGGGCAGCCCTGTGGGAGGCACCGATCACGTGACAGCGACGATCGACGATGTGACTGCGCTGCTCACGGCGCTCGGACTGCTCATCGGCGCACTGTCCGCCACCGCCGGGCGGGCCGCACAGTGCCTCTCGGACATCCGCCGCCAGAACGCCCGCCTTCAGTCCACCGCGACCAAGACGGAGCGCCGCCAGGTCGACGTGAACCAGAAGATCGACCGGCTGCATGAGCTCATGCTCGACCACATCACCATGACCGACAGCCGCGCCGGGCGCATCGTAACCCGGCTTGACCACCAAGACGCGCGGTTGACCCGCCTCGAGGAGGAGAACAGGAAATGAGAACACCATCACGCACCGTCACGACCGGTTCGACCGCAGGCGCGCTCACCGTCATCGTCGTGTGGGCCGCTACCGCGATCTGGCCGTCCCTCGACATACCGCCCGAGGTGTCCTCGGCGTTCACGCTGCTTGTCACCGCCGCGGCCGCGTGGATCGTGCCCGATCCCGAGCGCCGACCCGCGCACTAGGGTGCGGAAGTCGTCACCGGCCCCTAGACCGTGATCGGCGCGGCCGAGCGCGCGTGACCATCGATTGCGCGGAGACGCAACTGTGGAAAGCTACAAAGATAATCCGAGTAGCACACGTGTCAAATTGTGATTCCATACAATTAGATGAATCGTCAACCACCGGAGTCCGCGCCCGCACAGCACGGAGCCCCGGCCTAGTGGCCGGGGCTCCGCGTCGTGTCGTCTCAGTCGTCGTCTGGCAGGCGCTCGATGCGCAGGCCGGGCACTTGCAGGAGTGTCCGCCACGCGATCGCGCGCTGCCAACCGGCGGGCTCACCGGGCTCGATCGCCAACATGGGTGTTAAGGCGGGGTCATCGCCGCCGACGATCTCGATGTTCTCGGCGACCTCATCGGCGGCCAGCTGACACAGCTGCTCCAGCTCCGCAATGATCCCCGCCGGGACTGGCGTGTCCCCGGCCTCCCACCGCTGGACGGTGCGCTGCTGGACGGCGAGCCGCTGGCTCATCTCGTGCTGGGACAGTCCCAGTCCCTCGCGGATGACGCGGAATTGTTCAGGTGTCATGGTGGTGTCCTCCAAAGGATGATGCCCCGGCCTAGTGGCCGGGGCATTGTGGTGACGATTACTCCGCTGGTGCGATCGTCGCCGTGAGATAGGCGGTGCCGTGTTGGTCGACCGTCTCCCAGTCACTCGTGCGCTCGAAGCCCTGCGCGGCGATGATCTCGTCGGCCTCGCCGAGCTCCCACGTGCCGGGGTCGATGACCTCACCGTCTTCGATCTCGCGGCCCTCGATGGTCGGGTTCTGGGCTTCGATCCAGGTGACGTGCTCGGCTGCTCCCTGTGTCTCGCCCGTATCAGCGAGATCGCGGTCGAGCAGGAAGTCAACGCCGTGCTCCGGGTAGAGGATGCTGGTCTGCTCGGGAACGAACACGAGGTTAGCGGTGAAAGTGGTGGTCATTGTGATCCCCTTCGGGTCTTTCGTCGGCCCCTTGCCGACTGTGTACCTCGATCATATGTCGCGTTTTACGACATGTCAACTCGTGTCAGCTGGCGAGCTGCTCGATCGCTTCCCGATGCACCGTGTCAGGCAGCGCGACGTAGCGGCGCGTGGT
Source organism: Brevibacterium otitidis (assembly GCF_042429315.1). NCBI lineage: Bacteria > Bacillati > Actinomycetota > Actinomycetes > Micrococcales > Brevibacteriaceae > Brevibacterium > Brevibacterium otitidis. The sequence goes on from NZ_JBHMAU010000067.1 coordinate 44,638, forward strand.
GTCGGAAGATGCGTGCCCGAGGAGGTCCTGCAGCACCCACACATCGACGCCGTTGGCCCACGCCCGCGACGCGAACCGGTGTCGCAGTGTGTGCATGGTCAGGCCCTCAGGGAGCAACCGGCCCACGAGCTTGCCGACCCAGCGCGGGGACAGGTGCCCGCCGTCATCGCCGGGAAACAGGTAGCCGCCCTGCTCGGCGCGCTCGGACAGCTCGATCCCGAGGCCGGTCGGCAGCGGCACGGTGCGCAGCTTCCCGCCCTTGCCGTGGACGATCAGGGAGCTGCCGCCGAGGTCGTCGACCACATCGCGGGCATGGATCACCGCCACCTCAGCCCGCCGTAGCCCCAGCTCGGCTGACAGGCGCAGCATGAGCCGTTCACGCTGCCCGGCAGCCAGGATCGCCCGCTTGTACGCAGCGTCAGGGCAGGGTCTCGGGTTCGGTTTGCCCGGCTTCACACGCGGGATCGCCTCGGCGCAGTTGTGCTCTAGGCGTCCTGTGGCCACGGCCCACGCCCAAAACTGGCGCATCGTCGTCCGCCTGCCCCGGCGCGTCTCCGGTGCCCACGTCTGGGCTGCGAAGTAGGCCAGGAGCTCATCGACTCCGGTCGCCTCGGGAGCGGTGGGGATACGCCGGGCCATGTGCGCGAGGTGCTCCCGGCGGGCCCGGCAGGTCGTCGCCGGTGCTCCGGCTGCTGACTGTGACATGATGAACGCTTCAATGAGGGGAAGCCAGATAGGGAAGTTCATAGCAACATCATGCAGCTGCCGAGGTCACCAAACAGAAGGTTGGGGGTTCGAATCCCTCGTGGCGCGCCAACTGAAACCGCCACCCGGAAGCCGGGCGGCGGTTTCGCTATTCATGCTCTGACCAGCAGAGATGCTGAGTGGCTCAGTGTTCGACGGCCTTCTCTGCGCCGTAGCCGGTCATCGAGCGGACCTCCATTTCGGCTGCGAGTTTCGGATCCTCACCGCGCTTGTCGGTGATCGAGCCGATGAAGCCGAGCAGGAATCCGATCGGGATCGAGACGATGCCCGGGTTCTGCAGTGGGAAGATCGCGAAGTCGATGTTCGGCCCGAGCATCGCGGTTTCCGAACCGGAAACCACCGGCGAGATCGCGATGAGGCCGATGGCGGCGATGAGTCCGCCGTAGATCGACCACACCGCACCGCGGGTGGTGAAGCGGCGCCAGAACAGCGAGTACAGGATCGTCGGCAGGTTAGCGCTCGCCGCGACTGCGAAGGCCAGGGCGACAAGGAAGGCGATGTTCTGCCCCTGCACGCCGATGCCGCCGAAGATCGCGACGCCGCCGATCGCGAGCACCGTGATGCGGGCGACCTTCACCTCGGTCTCCTGCGAGGCGGTGCCGCGCTTGATGACCGAGTTGTAGATGTCGTGGGAGAACGAGGCCGCCGCGGTGATCGTCAGACCGGCGACGACCGCGAGGATCGTCGCGAATGCGACAGCCGAGATCGTGCCGAGCAGGATCGGTCCGCCGAGTTCGAGAGCGAGCAGCGGTGCTGCCGAATTCACGCCGCCCGGAGCGTTTTCGATCGCCTCAGAGCCGACCATCGCGGCCGCACCGTAGCCGAGCACCAGGGTGAAGAGGTAGAAGATGCCGATGAGCCAGATCGCCCAGACCACCGAGCGGCGTGCCTCAAGGGCGGTCGGCACGGTGTAGAAGCGCATGAGCACGTGCGGCAGCGCAGCGGTGCCGAGCACCAGAGCGATCGACAGGGACACGAAGTCGATCGGCAGCTCGCCGTACTTCAGCCCCGGGGCGAGGATCGCCTCGGGCGGGGTGGCGGTGGCATTGGCGACCGCATCGCCAAGCAGCTGAGAGAAGTTGAACCCGTTGATCGCCAGCACCCAGACGGTCATGATGCCAGCGCCGCCGATGAGCAGGAACGCCTTGACGATCTGCACCCAGGTGGTGCCCTTCATGCCGCCGAACAAGACGTACATGATCATGAGCACGCCGACGACGGCGACGACGATCGACTGGCCGGTCTTGCTGTCGATGCCGAGCAGCAGGGAGACGAGGCCGCCGGCGCCGGCCATCTGCGCGAGCAGGTAGAAGAAGCACACGGCCAGCGTCGACATCGCCGCAGCCAGGCGCACGGGGCGCTGCTTGAGGCGGAAGGAGAGCACATCGGCCATCGTGAACTTGCCGGTGTTGCGCATGAGCTCGGCGACGAGCAGCAGCGCGACGAGCCAGGCGACGAGGAAGCCGATCGAGTAGAGGAACCCGTCGTAGCCGGTCACCGCGATCGCGCCGACGATGCCGAGGAACGAGGCGGCCGAAAGGTAGTCGCCGGAGATCGCGAAGCCGTTCTGCGGTCCGGAGAACGACCGGCCACCGGCATAGAAGTCGGAAGCGCTCGCATTGCGCTTGGCGACACGGAAGACGATCGTCATCGTGATGGCGACGAAGACGAGGAAGATGGAGATGTTGAGAATCGGGTTGTTCTCTGCGGTGGGATTGTCCTGGGCCAGGATGGTCAGCGTGGATGCGAGCGTCATCGGTCGCCCTCCTCAGTGCGGGTCTGATCGGCGGCGAAGTCGTCGGCCTGCTTTTCGAGCATGAGGCGGATGTCGTTGGCGGCCGGGTCGATGCGGCGGTTGGCGAAGCGCACGTAGACCATCGTGATGACGAAGGTCGTGACGAACTGGCCGAGGCCGAGCAGGATGCCGAGGTTGATGTTGCCGATCACCGGCGTGGCCATGAAGTCATGGGCGTAGGCGCCGAGCAGCACGTAGGCGAAGTACCAGATGAAGAAGAACGCGCTCAGCGGCAGCACCAGTGAGCGGTGTTTCTTCTTCAGTGCCTGGAACTCCGGTTGGGATTCGACTTTCTCGAAGTCGATCGCTGTGGGTGGCGAGGTCACAATGAACACCATTCCTTTCGCTGCCGCAGGGTTGAACGCGGCTCTGCGAAACATTACGCGGATGAAACTGTGACCGACACCACATCATTCAGTCTGTTATCAAGATGTTGTGATTTTGCACACAGAAAACGCCGGCCGAGACCCTTCGGTCTGCAGCCGGCGTCTGCGTGGCCAGGTGCCTGCCCGTGTCAGCCCTTGCGGCGGGTCAGCGCGATCGCGCCGGCCCCGATCGCCACGAGTGCGCCGGCTGCGATGAGGCTGCCGAGCTCCATGCCGGTGCGGGGCAGACGGCGACCGTCTGAGTGCTGGCGATCTGTGCGCAGATCCTTCGACGAGTCCGGTGAGCCGTTGCGGTCGGGGTTCTCCTGACCCTGGTCATCATTGTCCTGACCCTGGTCGTCGTTGTCGCCCTCATCGTTCCCGCCGTCGTCGGACGGGTCGTCGCTCGGGTCGGCCGTGGGGTCGTCGCTCGGGTCGGCCGACGGATCCTCGGTCGGCTTCTCCGTCGGCTCCTCACCGGCATCGTCGTCGACGTTGAAGCCGACGATGAGCGGATCGTGGTCCGAGGAGCGGTAGACCGAATCGTCGTAGAGCTTGCGGACGTTGTTGTTGTAGCGGCTGTACTCCAGGCCGACCGACTCACCGGAGTTGATGTTCCACACATCGGCGCCGGTGACGTCCCCGGCCAGCGGTTTGCTGGCGAGGATGTGGTCGAGGCTGCCGACGCGGCCGCCGAACAGGTAGGTCTGCTCGTCGGTGTGCGCGTCCCCGACGTTGGTGTAACCGGCCTCGTAGAACACCTGCATCGGGTCCTCGGCAGTGTAGGAGTTGAAGTCACCGAGCAGGAACACCTTCTCCGTCCCGGCGGCCTTCTTCTGCTCATCGGCGAAGCCGACGAGGGCTGTGGCCTGCTTGACACGGTCGGCGTTCGAGGCGCCCTGGCCGTCACCGGAGTCCTCGTTGCCCGGGCCGGAGCCGGAGCCCTTCGACTTGAAGTGGTTGGCGATCGCGAGGAACTCGGCGTCCTCCCCGCCGGGCTTCGCGAAGGCCTGCGCGAGCGGGGCCCGGGCGTTCTTGAACGCCGGGTTGTCGAGGATCGCCGGGGTGCCGACCGGCTCGACTGCCGCCGGCTGGTAGATGAACGCGGTGCGGATGACATCCTCACCGACCGCCGGAACCTTCTCGGGGCTCGCCGCGGCTGCCCACTTCTTCGATCCGGCTGCATCGTTGAGTGCGGTCACGAGCGTGTTGAGGGCGTCGTCGCGGTCCTTGCCGAAGGCCGCCGACTGCTCGATCTCCTCGAGCGCGACAACCGAGGCGTCGAGCGTGTTGATGCCGTTGACGATCTTGGCCTGCTGGCGTTCGAAGCTCTCCGCGTTCGCCGCACCGCGGGCGGCGCAGCCGCTGCGCACGGTGATCGGATTGCCCTCGCGGTCGGTGTAGTACTGGCAGCCTGAGAGCTGATCGCCGGTGGTCGGGAAGTAGTTGAGCACGTTGTAACTGGCGATCCGCACCTGCCCGCCCACCGCCTCGGGAGCGGCCGGACGGTTGTTGGCGAACGTTGCCGGAGCGGTCTCGTCCTCGTTCTCACCAGTCACGGTCGCGGTGGGCTGCAGGCGCCAGGCGTCGTGTCCGTAGCCCAGCACCGCCGCCGAGGTGAAGGTCGCCGTGGCGCCGACGCGCACCGGCTTGTCGAGGGAGACGTAGGGGACCGGCACGTCGCTGGCCTTGCCGGTGAAGTCGCGGGTCGCGCCGTCGTCGAGGAGGTAGAAGCGCTCGGCATTCTCGGCGGCGAGCTTCTTGGCCTCATCGCTGCCCGGCCGGTGGGCGTCGGTGTGGTGGCGCAGCGGCTTCGTGCCGTTGGTCAGGCCGATTTCGCCGTAGCGGTTGGCGGAGTAGGTATCGGCCACGGTGATCGGGCCGGACGGGTGGACGAGCATGCCCTCAAGCGATTCGCGGGCCGTGTCGCCATCCGGCAGGGCACCGGTGAACGGCTTCGGCGCCTCAGCCGGCTCGGCCAGCTCCTTCAGGCCACTGCCGGCCACAGTGATCTGGGTCTGACCGTAGTATTCGCCGACCGTGCCTGTGACCTCGACGTGCACACCGGGCTTGACCTTTCCGGCGGTGTCCTTCGAGTACACGAAGATGCCCTCCGAGGCGCCGGGCACGGTGTGTTTGTCGCCGCCGCTGCCCGCGGTCTGGATGAAGTAGCCGTTCAGGCCGCCCTCAGGGTAGGCGGCGGTGACGACACCGCGGGTGGTGACGGTCGTGCCGTCGAGCGGGCTGGTGTCACCGGTGCCCTGGATCTCGGCGATCGGGGTGAGGTTCGCCGGGTCCGTCGGGGTGTCGGTGGGCTCCGGGTCCGGGTCACTCTCGGAGACCTCGCCGGGTGTGGGGGCGCCGGCGGACCAAGTGCTGCCGGATTTCTGGATCGATTGGCCCTTCGGTGCGGTCGCACCGGTCGGGGTGGCCTTCGCTCCGCTGACGGAGGCGGGCAGCAGCTTGCTGGAGCCTGCGGTGACGCCACGGCCGCCGGCGGTGCCGCCGACCTGCGCGAAGTCCTGCAGTTCGCCGTCGGCATCGACGACGAAGGCAGAGGAACCGTATGCGCCATCGGCGGCGCTGCCGGACTTGACCGAGTTGGTGATCGGCACCATCACCGCGTGCGCGCCGGAGTCCGGGACCTTCGTGCCGGCCGGCACCGTGACGACGTGGGCGCCGGACTGCGGGGTGCCGCCGCGGGTGACGGTGCCGATGGTCCAGCCGGAGAGATCGGTGCCGGGATCAGCAGCGATCTCGATGAAGTCAGTGTCGTCGGCACCGGCGTAGGCGATCTCGGAGATGACCGCCTCAGTCGGTGCGGCCGCGGCCGGGAGGGCGATGAGCACGCCGGAGGTCCCGGCTGCGATGAGCACGGAACCGGCCACAGCTGTTGCGCGCGTGTGGAGCGAGAGCATGGAGTGAGTCCTTCAGTCGGAGTGCACGCCGGTCAGCCGGGCATGCAGATGAGACCTTTCAACGGTACCCAGAATTCACTCAGAAAACGGCGGATCGGACCGAAGTTCTGCTGAACAACACGTAACCTGCAGGCGAGCCCGGCCGAGAAGCGGGCCCCCTCAGCTTCCGGTGCGCTGCTTGAACTCGACCTCGACGAAGGCGCATTCGGTGTCGGACTTGTTGATGACGTTGTGCTCGCTGCCGACCGGGCGGGTGTAGCTGGCACCGGGGACGAGCACGTTCTCGAACGTCTCCTCCGGCGTCACCACCGTGAGCGTGCCCGGCTCGGTCGGCACGACGACATAGTCCATCTCGTGGACGTGCATCGTCGTTTCAGATCCGGGTGGGAACCGCCATTCGGTCACGCGGGTGAACTCGTTGTCGATCTGCACGGTCGCAATCGCCTGGCTGTACTCGCTCATGGAAACAGCATAGCCGCGGGCGCATGCGATCATGCGTCCGCGGCCATGCCTGCGATCGGGCGGGAATCAGCCCATGAGGTCCTGTGCGAGCTCGTGGAAGTCGCTGCTCGGGTTGCCGAACCGGTGCAGCGTCATCGAGATCGCCTGCTCGTGGACGTAATAGCGCTGCTCGACCCGGGCTGAGCTCACGACGTCCTGGTCGATGACGGCGACCTCGGGACGGTCGATCGTCGCCTCGCGCAGCTCCGGTTCGACCGAGCCGACGATCCGGATCCGGGCGCCGACAGTGTCGTCGTACTTGCCGTCGGCCACGGCCGAGGCGAACGCGTCTGCGGTCTCGACCGCCACCTCGGCCGCGGTGTCCGTCGCCGAGGCGGTGCTCGCCTGCAGGGCGTCGCGAGCGGCCTCGACGAGCTCACCGGAGCAGTCGGGGTGGACCGAGACGAGCAGCGGTGCGCCGACGGTCCGGCCGGCGTGGGCGGTGCGGCGCACATGGTCGCCGACCGCGTCGGGGGTCACGCGGATGGTGACCGGCCGGGGCAGGTGGCGGAAGATGTTGGCCTCCGAGTGCAGGCCGGTCGGGTCGACCGGCTGGCCGAAGAACTCCCGGTAGACCTTCTCATCATCGCCGTAGGCCTTCGCCAGCCAGTCCGAACCGGTGCCGGCATCGCGCCAGTCGCCGAAGAGCATGAGGTAGTTCGGGCCGCCGGCCTTCGAGCCGAGTCCCACCGAGGACAGCTTCCAGCCGCCGAAGGGCTGCCGACGCACGATCGCGCCGGTGATGCCGCGGTTGACGTAGACGTTGCCGGCCTCGACCGCATCGAGCCACTGGGCGACCTCGGCGGTGTCGAGCGAGTGGATGCCGGCGGTCAGGCCGAAGTCGACGGCGTTCTGCAGCTCAAGAGCCTCATCGAGGTCTTTGGCGCGCATGAGGCCGAGCACCGGGCCGAAGCACTCGGTGAGGTGGAAGAACGAACCGGGCTTCACCCCGTCCTTGACACCGGGGCTCCACAGCCGGCCGGAGTCATCGAGCATCTTCGGCTCCACCAGCCACGACTCACCCTCATCGAGTTGCGTGAGCGCACGCCCCAGCTTCTCGGAGGGCTCCTCGGTTAGCGGGCCCATCTCGGCGAACAGGTTTGTCGGATAGTCGACGACGAGCGAGGACGCAGCGTCGACGATCTGCCGGCGGTAGCGCTCGGAGTCATACACCGAGCCGACGAGGATGCCCAGCGATGCCGCCGAGCACTTCTGCCCGGCATGGCCGAACGCCGAGGCGACGAGATCGGCAACCGCGAGGTCGCGGTCGGCGGCCGGGGTGATGACGAGGGCGTTCTTGCCCGAGGTCTCGGCATTGATCTCGAGATCGGGGTTGAAGCTCTTGAACAGAGCAGCCGTGTCCGAGGCGCCGGTGAGGATGACGCGGTCGACGTCGGGGTGGGACAGCAGCGCCCTGCCGATGTCGCCCTCACTCGGGGCGACGACCTGCAGCACCTCACGCGGCACACCGGCCTGCCACAGGCACTCGACGAGCAGCGCCGAGCAGTGCGGGGTCGGCGAGGACGGCTTGTGGATGACCGCGGCACCGGCGGCCAGTGCGGCGACGGTCGAGCCGGTCGGGATGGCGACCGGGAAGTTCCACGGCGGGGTCACGACGACGAGCTCATCGGGTTCGAACCAGGCGCCGGGGATCTGCTCCAGTCCGAGTGCCTGAGAGGCGTAGTAGCGGATGAAGTCGATCGCCTCGGAGACCTCCGGATCGGACTGCGCGAAGGTCTTGCCGGCCTCGGCGGCCATCGTCGTGAGGAACTCCCCACGCCGATTGGCGAAGATGTCAGCGGCAGCCAGCAGGATCTGCCCGCGGCCGGCGGCTCCGAGCTCCCGCCAGCCGGTGGCAGCGGCCTTGCCCGCAGCGATCCGGGCCTCCATATCGGCAACCGACTCCACCGCCTCGGGAACGGGGCGGCCGGCCAGCCAGTCACCGGCGCGCACCGGCTCGATGAGCTGCTCCGCCCACCGCTGGTTGGCCGGCAGTGCCGGGTCGGTATCGGGTTCGTTGACGAACTCGCCGAGGCGCTGGTCGCCGACATACTCCTGGGTGCGGTCCTGCGTGCGGTTCGGGCGCGGGGCGGTCTCGCCGTCAGCGGCGAGGATCTCCTCGAGGTCGGCGACGGCGGCGCGGAAGCGCTCCTCTTCCTGGCGGAAGGCGGCGTTGCCGTTGCGCAGCTCGAAGATCGTCGACATGAAGTTCTCCGCAGACGAGTTCTCCTCCAGGCGGCGGACGAGATAGGAGATCGCGACGTCGAACTCGGCCGGGTGGACGGCCGGGACGTAGAGCAGCAGCTGGCCGACATCGGAGCTGATCGCCGCCGACTGCTCGGTCGCCATGCCCTGCAGCATCTCGAACTCGACCCGGTCGGCGACCCCGCGGGACAGGGACAGCTCATGCGCGAAGGCGATGTCGAACAGGTTGTGACCGGCCACGCCGATCCGCAGCCCGGTCATCCGCTCCGGCTGGAACAGCCAGTGCAGCACGCGCTTGTAGTTGGCGTCGGTGGCCTGTTTCGACGGGCAGGTCGTCAGCGGCCAGCCGGCGATCTCGGCATGCACCTGCTCCATCGGCAGGTTCGCACCCTTGACGAGCCGGACCTTGATCCCGGCCCCGCCGTCGGCGACCCGCTCATCGGCGAAGGCAGCCAGACGCTGCATCGCCGCCAGCGCATCGGGCAGATAGGCCTGCAGCACGATCCCGGCTTCGAGGTGCTTGAGCTCCGGTTCGCTCAGCAGACGGGTGAAGACCTCCAGAGTGATCTCCAGATCGCCGTACTCCTCCATGTCGAGGTTGATGAACTTCGATCCGGCCGGGGCTGCGGCGGCCTCGCGGTAGAGCGGGCGCAGCCGCTCGAGGACGTACTCGACGGTGTCCTCGAAGGCCCACAGGTTGATCTGCGAGGCGATCGAGGAGACCTTGATGGAGACATAGTCGACGTCGTTGCGGGCGAGCAGCTCGTGGGTGCGCTCCAGGTGGCGGTCGGCCTCCTCATCGCCGAGCACCGCCTCGCCGAGCAGGTTGATGTTGAGCCGGTGGCCGTCGGCGGTGAGGGCGGCGACGGCCTTGCCGAGCTGCTGCGGCCGGGCGTCGACGATCATGTGCCCGACCATCGAGCGCAGCCGGGCCCGGGCGGCGGGCACGACGACTTGCGGGGCGACTGGGGCGAGTGCCGAGCCGGCTTTGATCTGGGCGCGGTCGAGCGCTGAGATCGTCGCCGGGGCCATCGCTGCGACCTCGCGCAGCGCCTGGGCGGCCGAGCGGGAGTCCTCGGTGCGGATGACGCGGTCGACGAAGCCGACGGTGAAGTCCAGGCCCTTGGGGTCGGACAGGATGGCGGCCAGCCGTTCGGCGGCCGGGTCTTTGGCCGCCGGCGTGCCGGCAGAGATGCGCAGCCACTTCCGCACGCGGTCGACGGCGGCCTCGGTGATGGCCGTGAGATTGGTGTCCTCGATCATGGTGCCTCCTTGCCAGGCTGCCCCTGGCAGCCGAACCGAGCGATATGCTCTGCGGCGTCCTGCCGCGTCTGCGCCCAGTATGCGGTCGGCCCTCCGGCCACGTCATGCATCTCACATCGATCTGCCATACTGATGAGTCAGAAGTATTGCCCGAGGAGGTGGTCGCGTTGGCAGGGCGAGCCGTGCCGCTCGACGTGCGCATCCGGGCAGTCGAGCAGGTGGAGGCGGGGGTGGCTGTCGCCGAGGCGGCGGTCGCCTGTGGAGTCTCGTCTGCTTCTGTGCGGCGCTGGGTGCGCCGCTGGAAGCAGACCGATCCGGGGCTGCCGGCAGACGAGCGCCTGGCCGATCTGCCGCGCAGCGGCCGGCCGGCCGTTCAGGCGACAGCCGATCAGGTTGTCGCTGCGATCCTCGCCGGAGCCGGGGCGCGGATCGACTCGCCGGCCTATTCGACGCGCGGGATCGCGGAGATGACCGGGCTGAGCCAGCCGATCGTCAGCCGCGCGGTGGCCGGATTCGCCCCGGCCGGAACGCCGCGGTCGGAGGGGTTGCGGGCGTGGCTGCGCCTGGAGGCCTGCGCGGTCGGGTTCCCGCTGGCCGTCATCACCGCCAGCTCTGTGCCCCACGGGGCTGCGCTCTCAGCGCGAGGGCCGCGGGCCCGGACCCGGCGTGCGGCCAGCGTGACCGCCGGGATGCACGCGGCCGGCTTGGCCGCCTGGGCCCGGCGCCCGGCAGCCGAATCCCGGTTCGGGCCCGTCACCCGGGCGCTGGCCGCCGCTGCTGAGGTGCCGGCCGACCGGGTGCTCATCTTCGACCCGCTCGCCGTTGTGGCAGACGACGACAGCCACCTCTCGCCAGCTGCGTGGCGGGATGCTGCCGTTGAGCACATCACCGACCTGGAGGAGTTCAGCACCCGGCTGCGAGCGCTGTTGGCCGACTGCGCCGATGTGCCCGGCGACCTGCTCGATGCCCTGGCCCAGCAGGTCACCCGCGGGCTGGAGGGTCTCGCCTGGGTCGCGGGGGCCAGAACCGCAGATTGCAAGAGTTCTGAATCGAAACGGCGTGATGCAGGCCGGAGCGAGGGGCCGGATCTGACGGCTCCGAACGTGTCGGCCTGGCTGCCGCGCGAACAGCCCTCCCTGACCGAACAGCTCGCCCTCGCCCTGCGCGAGGAGATCATCGACTCCGGCTACACCGTCGGCGACCGGATCCGGCCGGCCCACCTGGCCTCCCGCCTCGGGATCAGCCGAGCAGCCGTCGACGTGCCGCTGCGGCGCATGGTCGATGACGAGCTGCTCGACGGCTCGCACGGTGATGTGCGCATCCCGGTCATCACCTCGCGCGATGTGCTCGACGTCTACGCCAGCCGGCAGGCGCTGGGCATCGTGCTGCTGCGCAGTCTGGCCGCCCGCCCGCGCCGCGACCTCGTGCCCGTCCGCCACGCCCTCGACCGGCTGCCGGCCGTCGCCCGGCTGGGACTGCGCACGGGGCTGAGCGTCGGCGATGCCGATCTCCGGTTCCAGCAGGAGTTCGCCCGCGCAGCAGGCCTCGCCCAGACCGCGCGCACCTTCGAGGCACTCATCCTGCGGCTGCGGCTGTACATCTCGGTGCTGCGCGTCGACTACTCGCCGGCAGCCAGGCGGATCATCTACGACAACACCCGCATCGTCGAGGCCCTCGAACGCGGCGACGCCGAGGATGCGATTGAGGCGTGGCGGGGCAAACTCGACAACGCTGTGCGGCACATGGCCGGGATGGTCCAGCACCGCAGTTTCGACATCGACCTGTGGGCGCGGTTGACGAACGCCGACACACGGTGAGACGCAGGCCACAACGGCGGCTGCAGTGACTACGCTGAGCGCCAGCGAGTCCGGCCCGATCGAGGAGAACGGAGCAGAGATGAACCCAGAGACCAACGGCAGTGACGCCGTGCTGTGGACGCCCCCGCCCGAACGGGTCAAGGCCAGCCGGGTGTATGACTACCAGCAGTGGCTGGCGCGCACCCGCGGCGTCGAAACGCACGGCTATCGCCAGCTGCACGCTTGGTCGGTCCGAGAGCTCGACACGTTCTGGGACAGCATCTGGGAGTACTTCGACGTCATCGGCAACCGCGGCGACGGACCGGTCCGCAGCGGAGACGAGATGCCGAGCGTCACCTGGTTCGCCGGGGCCACCTGCAACTACGCCGAGAACATCTTCCGCCACGCCGCCACCCGGCCGGATGCCGAGGCGCTCGTCGGGCTGCATGAGGACGAGCGCCGCGAGTCCTTCACCTGGCGGGAGCTCGCCGGCCGGGTCGGGGCGCTGGCCGCCTGGCTGCGCGAGCACGACGTGCAACCCGGCGACACCGTGTGCGCGGTGCTGCCGAACATCCCGCAGGCGGTTGAGGCGATGCTCGCCTGCGCAACCGTCGGCGCGGTGTGGTCTGTCGTCGGCCCGGACTTCGGGCTCACCGGCATCACCGACCGGTTCGCACAGCTGGAGGCGAAGGTCCTCATCACCGTCGACGGCTACCTCTTCAACGGCAGCCGGCTCGACATGCGCTCGATCGTCCCCGAGCTGCGTGGCGCGCTGCCGAGCGTCGAACACCACATCCTCATCGACCAGCTCGGCGACGAACTCGAGACCCGTGAACCGGCAGCAGGGACCGCGCTGCACTCGGAGATCGTCGCCGCACCCGTCGAACCGGTCTTCGAACCCGTCGACTTCTCCCACCCGCTGTGGGTGCTGTACTCCTCGGGAACGACCGGCAAGCCGAAGGGGATCGTCCACGGCCATGGCGGAGTGACGATCGAAGCGCTCAAGGCCAACGCGCTGCAGTACGACTTCACCCCAGACGATCGCTGCTATATGGCCGTGGCGACCACGTGGGTGGTGTGGAACCTGCTCATCAACATCATGACCGTCGGCGCGACGATCATCACCTACGACGGCTCCCCCGTCGCCGGTGTGCCCGACAAGCAGTTCGAGATCCTCGAACGCGAACGAGCAACCTCCTTCGGCACCGGGGCAGCGATCCTCTCTCTCGTGGAGAAATCGGGGCTCTCACCGGCGGCCCGCTACAACCTCTCGGCCCTGCGTAAGGTGCTCTCGACCGGCTCCCCGCTGCCGGAGACCACGTGGGACTGGATCTATGAGCACGTCCACGACGACATCCACCTCGGATCTGACTCCGGCGGAACCGACATCGCCTCCGGATTCATCGGCTCGAACCCCTACGACCCGGTCGTGCGCGGACACCTGCAGGGCGCCTACCTCGGCGTCGATGCACAGGCCTTCGACTCCCACGGCCAGCCGGTCACCGGTGAGCTCGGCGAGTTCGTCGTCACCCAGCCGATGCCCTCGATGCCGGTGTTCTTCTGGAACGACCCCGACGGCAGCCGCTATCGCGAGGCCTACTTCGACGCGTTCCCCGGCGTGTGGCGCCACGGCGACTGGGTCACCCACTTCGACGACGGCAGCTTCATCATCCACGGCCGCTCGGACTCGACGATCAACCGCGGTGGCATCCGGATGGGCTCAGCCGACATCTGCCAGATCGTCGACACCGTCGAAGGCGTGCAGTCCTCAATGGTCATCGGCGCTGAACTCGGCGACGGCGACTACTACATGCCGCTCTTCGTCGTCCCGACACCGGGGACCAGCCTGACCGACGAGCTGCGGTCCACCATCGTCTCGGCGATCCGCGAGCAGATCTCCCCGCGCTACGTGCCCGACGAGATCATCGAAGCCCCCGCCGTGCCGACCACCCGCACCGGCAAGATGATGGAGGTCCCGATCAAGCGGATCTTTCAGGGCGGTGATCCCGCGTCGATCAACCGGGCGACCGCGGCCGAACCGCAGGTGCTCGACTGGTACATCGAGCGCGCCTTCGCATTCGCCCGCGATCGCCGCTGAGATCCTCAATCGCGTTTCAGCCCGCGCGCCACAGTGATCGCCGCGACTCCGCAGCCGAGCAGCAGCAGCGCTGAACCGAGTGCTGCGTCGGCGCCGATCGGGCCGGTGCGCGGCAGCTCATCGGCAGGGGGTGCTTCCTGCCGCGGCGGAGGCGGTGGCGTCGTCTCACTGCGCGGCTCGGGTTTCGCCTCTGGCGGGGTCGTCTGCTCAGGCGGGGGAGCAGCCTCGGTGGTCGGCGGTGACATCGTCGCCGGCGGTGGAGTCGTCACAGTGGGCTCATCGGTGGGCACCTGTGTGGGTTCGTCGGTCGGTGGGGCCGTGGTGGGAGGCGGTGACTCGATCGGCGGCACCGTCGGCGGTGAGACCGTTCCAGTCGGCGGGGCAGGCTCGACCCTGTGCGAGGCAGTCGCCGACGCGGCCGTCGGCTCACCGGCGGTCACAATGCTCTGCACCCGCTCAGCCGGCTTCCCGGTCTTCGGATCGACCGGATCGTAGACGACCACCTCGGTCGCCGGCAGGTCCGAGGCGGTGACGGTGACCGTGACGTCGCCGGCATCCCAGCGATCCGGGGTGACGCTGACAGACAGCGGCTCGGCAGCCGAACGCAGCTGCGAGTCTTCGACCGAGCCGCCGGTGACCTCGACCTCCAGCGGAATGTCCTCCAGCGCCTCACCGGCGGCGGCGAGCACGCTGATGCGCGCGGTCAGCGGCCCATCGGAGACAGATGCTGCAGGTTCTGCGTCAACGGGAGTCGCCAGCGGGGTCGCCGGCCCGTCGAGCACCGGCTCCTCGGCCAGGCTCAGCTCGACCCGATACGGTCCGGCCAGATCGGCGGCATCCTTCGTGATGTGCGCATAGGCCTCGGCAGCCTTGGCGAACTCGGCACCGAGCTCACCGGGCTCGGCCGGGGCGATCGCATGATCGTGCTCTAGGCTCTCATCGAGCCGGGCCATCGCCGCCAGCGCCGCCTGCACACCGGCATCATCGGCCGTACCGTGCTGCGACAGCGCCCACGCGGTCTCGGCGGAAGTCACCGGCTTACCTTCAGCACGGGTGAAGTACTGCGGATACGGCGACTTCAGACCGGCATCGATGCAGTAGGCCACCGCATGCGACAGCGAACTGCCCGGCAGCGAGAAATACCCGCCGTACCAGGTGCGCCCAGCCGGGGCATGATGCCACAGCCCCGGACCGTACATCCCGGCATTCGTGCTGCGATAGCGCTCAGGCTGCGGACTGCCGCCCAGGTCGACGTCCGGTCTCAGATGCGGAGGAGGATCACCACCGGCCAGCCCGGCGGCCTGCGCCGACGGGGCGACCAGCAGGGAACCGGAGGCGGTCAGAAGGAACACGGTCATCGCTGCAGCGGCCCGGCGCAGCCGGGTGTCAATGCTCACTTTTCTCATATACCAAGTCCAGCCGCAGCCCGCCAACGGCAGAACACCTCGGGAACGGCTGTGGACGCCGGTGCGCTCTCCACAACACCGGCCGCACCAGTGAGCCCGCCTCACCCGGTTCGGGATGACCGGGCAGTGGGGAGTAAACTTCCAGATGATCCTCCTTTTATCAGCGGCGTGCCCGCAGCGGGCGGCCTGACCTTTACGATCCGAGGGATTTCATGACATACACGAAGGAAAGCGCCGACGTGGTTCTCATCGGCGGCGGCATCATGAGCGCGACGCTGGCAGCGCTGCTGGCCGAACTCCAGCCGGAGTGGGATGTCCGCGTCTACGAGCGCCTTGACTACGTCTCCCGCGAAAGCTCCGACCCGTGGAACAACGCCGGCACCGGCCACGCCGCGCTCTGCGAGCTCAACTACTCGCCGGCCGATGCCAACGGCAACATCGACATCACAAAGGCCGTCAACATCAACGAGCAGTTCCACGTCTCGCGCCAGTTCTGGTCCTACCTCGTCGATGAGGGCGTGCTGACGGATCCGTCGACCTTCATCAACCAGGTGCCGCACATCTCCTACGGCCGCGGCGAGAAGGGCCGCGACTACATCCGCGCCCGCTACGAGACGATGGTGCGCAATCCGCTGTTCGCCGACATGGAGTACACCGACGACCCGGCGGTGCAGGCCGAGTGGCTGCCGCTCATGTTCGAGAACCGCGGACCCGGCCAGGTGAATGCGCTGTCGAAGGTCGCGACCGGCACCGATGTCGACTTCGGTTCGCTCTCGCGTCAGCTGCTCACCCACGCCGGCACGAAGAACGCCCAGATCCTCACCGGCCACGAGGTCGCCGACCTCAACCGGACTGCCGACGGCTGGCGGGTTCACGTCAAGAACACCACGGCCGGTGAGATCTTCTCCGTCGACGCGAAGTTCGTGTTCATCGGCGCCGGCGGCGGTGCCCTGCACCTGCTGCAGCGCTCCGGCATCGCCGAGGGCTACGGCTACGGCGGCTTCCCGGTCTCCGGTCTGTTCCTGCGCACCTCGAATCCCGAGCTCGTCGCCCGCCACCACGCAAAGGTCTACGGCCAGGCCGCCTTCGGCGCCCCGCCGATGTCGGTGCCGCACCTCGACACCCGCGTCATCCAGGGCAAGGAATACCTGATGTTCGGCCCCTACGCCGGCTTCACTCCCAAGTTCCTCAAGAAGGGCCGGTTCACCGACCTGCCGTTCTCGGTCCGCGGCAACAACCTGCCGGTCATGCTCAATGTCGCCAAGGACAACGTCGACCTCGTCACCTATCTGCTCGGCGAGCTGGCAGCGACGAAGAAGAAGCGCTTCGATGCGCTCGCCGACTTCACCCCTGAGGTCAACCCGTCCGATTGGGAGTTCATCACCGCTGGTCAGCGCGTCCAGGTCATGAAGAAGGACAAGGACAAGGGCGGTGTGCTCGGCTTCGGCACGGAGCTCATCTCCGCTGCCGACGGCTCCCTGGCCGCCCTGCTCGGCGCCTCGCCGGGTGCTTCGACGGCCGCGCCGATTATGCTCAACCTGCTCAAGAAGTGCTTCCCGCGCCAGTACAGCGGCTGGGAGCCGGCACTGAAGAACATGGTGCCCTCCCTCGGCCGGAAGCTGCACGAGGACGAGGCCCTGCTGGGCGAGCTGTCCGAGTACACCTCCCGCACCCTGGAGATCGCACCGCGCGAGACTCCCGCGCAGGACTGAGGACTGCTGTGCGGACGGAGGCGGTGCGCGCCTCCCAGCACCGCCGAACCCCCGGGTTGCTGTAGCCGGTCGGGGCCGGATGTGCCGCATCTGGCACACATCGGACGCGGTGGTGTCCGTGACAGTGCGTACATTGAAAAGCGCCGCAGCGAAGAGACCTGAGAACCGGATCACGAAGGATTCCTTACATGTCTGACCCACGTCAGCCCGGCCCGCAGGGTCAGCCTCCCCAGCAGCATGCTCCGCACAGCCAGCAGGCTCCGCATATGCAGCCGCAGCCGCCGCAGGCTCCGCCCCAGCAGGCTGGCCCGCTGCGGCAGGGCCGCCCGTTCCCGCCGCAGCAGCCGGCACCCCAGCAGGCTGCCCCTCAGCAGCCGATGCCGCAGCAGCGCCCACCTCAGCAGGTGCCGCCACCTCAGCAGGTGCCACCGCAGCAGCAGGCGTATAGCCGCTTCCGGCCGCAGCCGAGCCCGCAGTCGCAGCCGGTGCAGCAGCCGGCGCTGCATGGCCAGCCGGCCGGCCCGGGCGGACCGCACGGCCCTGGGACCTACGGCATGCCCGAACAGCGCTCCTATGCACAGCCGTGGTTCTCCCCGACAGTGACGCAGGAGATGCGCATGCGTGCGCAGCTCCAGCAGCATCGCGGCGGCCCGTCCGAAGCTGTCTGGGTCACCCAGGCGATCCAGCGTCAGCCTGAGCTGGCCAACCCGGAAGCCGGAGCAGACATCGCCCGCCTCGTCGCCGGCATCGCACTGTCCCTGCTGCTGGGCGTCGGCATGCTCATCATCCTCGTCCTCGCTGCCTTCCTGCTGCCGGCAGGACCGATCGTCATCCTGCTGGCCTCAGTGCCGCTGGCATTCATCCTGCTCATGGTGTGGTGGTTCGACCGCTGGAAGCCGCAGCCCATCTGGCTGCTCATCTCGTGTCTGCTCTGGGGTGCTGTGGCCTCCATCGTCATGACGCTCCTGGCGAACGCCATCGGCTTCACAGCGCTGGCGCTGGTCGGCATCGACGCCAGCGGCGATGTCCTCGGCGCAGTCGTTTTCGCGCCGCTGTTCGAGGAGTCCACCAAGGGCATCTTCCTCGTCGCCATCGTGCTGGCCGCCCGCAAATACTTCGAGGGCCCGCTCGACGGCTGGGTCTACGGCTCGCTCATCGGCGCCGGCTTCGCCTTCACCGAGAACCTCCTCTACCTGTCCAGCGCATTCGCCGAAGCCGCAGTCGGCGGTCTTGCGATGACCTTCATCATGCGCGGCGTGCTCAGCCCGCTGCTGCACTCGACCTTCGTCATCTGCCACGGCCTGTCCATCGGCCTGGCCGCCCGCCGCGGCAAGTGGTGGCTCGTCGTCATCATGTGGTTCCCGGGCCTGCTCGCCGGCATATTCCTCCACGCCCTGTGGAACGGCATGGCCACTGCCTCCGGCGGCTGGGGCATCATGAGCATCGTCGTCATCCTCGGCCTCTCGGCGGTGATCTCCGGGTTCTGGCTCACCAGCGGCCTCGTGCTGCGCCGCAACGAATCCATCCACACCCGCCAGTCGCTCGGCGACTACGCCAACGCCGGCTGGCTGACCCACGGCG
This sequence comes from Brevibacterium otitidis, assembly GCF_042429315.1. Taxonomy (NCBI): domain Bacteria; kingdom Bacillati; phylum Actinomycetota; class Actinomycetes; order Micrococcales; family Brevibacteriaceae; genus Brevibacterium; species Brevibacterium otitidis. Next base: position 63,043 of record NZ_JBHMAU010000067.1, read on the forward strand.
AGGTCGACATGCTTGGCACGTGGAAGGGTCGCCGCGCCGGCAAGCGGTGGGCCAACCAGTTCCCCGGCGCCCGCCCGGAGATGAACAAGCTCATCCGCAAGGCCGCAGATCTGGCGACCATCCGCACCCGCGTGCTCGCCGGCGTCGGCGGGGAGCAGGAGCGCAAGGTGGAGAGGTACGAACTCGACCAGTTCATCAAGATCCGCACCCGCATGATGAAGTGCGCCCAGCGCCCGCAGGGCTTCCAGCCGGCCATGCCCCGGTAGACGGCCATGGCCGCCGTCGACGTCGTCATCGTCTTCTTCGCCATCGTGGCGCTGCTGCTCGGCTGGAGCCGCGGTTTCCTCGTCGGCGCGTCGACCCTCGCCGGCTTCGTCATCGGCCTCCTCCTCGGCCGGCTGCTCGCCGGCCCGTTCGCGGAGCTGCTCGTCACCACCGAGCTCGTCCACGACCGCAGCAACCCCGCCGCCGAGGTGCTCTTCCCGCTCGTGCTGGCCGTCGCCGGATCGATCGGCTTCGGCCTGCTCGGCGCCTACCTGCGCACCAAGCTCACGAGCCCCAGCGGGCGCGGCCTCGACGCCACCGGCGGGGCGCTCTCAAGCGTCATCGCCACCCTGCTCGTCATCTGGCTGGCCGCCGGCTGGATCCGCACCACCCCGTTCCTGCAGCCCAACCGGTGGGTCGCCGAGTCGGCGATCGTCGCCGGCCTCGATCGGGCGCTGCCGGTGACCTCGACCGAGGCGCTCGGCACCCTCGGCACCGCCCTGGCCGAGAACGGCTTCCCGCAGGTCTTCGAGGGCCAGCGCGAACGCATCCGCGGCGTCGGCGAACCGAACCCGGCGATGGTCGAGGTCGGGCGCGGAGCTCACGGCTCCGTCGTCAAGGTCGTCACCACTGCCACCGAATGCGGCCGCCTGCAGGAGGGCACCGGCTGGGTCTACGCTGACGGCCTGGTGGCCACCAATGCGCACGTCGTCGCCGGGGCGCAGGAGCTGACCGTGCAGATCGCCGGCACCGGTGAACCGTTCCGTGCCGAGGTGGTCGCCTTCGATCCCGCGACCGATGCGGCAGTCCTGCGGGTGCCCGACCTGCCGGCACCGGCGCTGGAACTCGGCTCCGACCTCGGCGCCGGTGCTGACTCCGTGCTCGTCGGATTCCCGGAGAACGGGCCGTACACGATCTCGCCGTCGCGCGTGCGCGAACAGCTCTCGGCCCGCGGACTCGACATCTACAACGAGGAGACGGTGCTGCGCGATATCTATTCGCTGCGCGGGATCGTGCGCTCCGGCAACTCCGGCGGCCCGCTGCTCGATGCGCAGGGCCGCGTCGTCGGCATGGTGTTCGCCAAATCGGCGACCGAATCGGAGACCGGCTATGCGCTCACCCTCGATGAGATCGACGGGATCCTGCGCCGCGGCCAGCAAGCGGATGCGGCGGTGAGCAGCGGTGAGTGCGCCGCTCAGGTGCCCCAGCAGCAGGAGCAACGGGAAGCCGGCTGACCGGCGCCCCACCTCGGGACCGGCACCCCACCTCGGGACCGGTGCTCAGGCGGCGGCTGTGTCGAGGTAGCTGATGATCGCTCGGTGATCGGAGGTGCCGCGGTCGAGCACCCGGTCGCCGACCGGATCGAAGCCGCGCACGAGCACATGGTCGAGGCGCACGACCGGGAACACGCTCGGCCAGGTGAAGCCGAAGCCGCCGCCGACGGCCTCACGGGAGTCGGTGAGCTCGGAGCTGAGCGAAGAGAAGTAGCGGTCGGAGGCCGCGGAGTTGAAGTCTCCGGCGACGATGATGCGTTCGGCGTCATCGGCTCGGATCCGGTCGGCCAGCTCGCTGAGCGCCGAATTGCGCAGCGACTCCTGGCCCGGGCGCACTGAGGGCATGTGCACTGCGTACACGCGCACCGGCCCGTCATCGGTCTGCATCGTCGTGGCGATCGCCCGCGGCCACTGCAGGCCGAGGTCGATCTCCTCCGGTGAGCTCAGCGGCCAGCGCGACCAGATGCCGACGGTGTCGGTGACGGCGGTGTGCTCATAGGCCGAATCGAGCTGCTTCTTGATGATCTGGCCCGACAGCGACGCGATCTCCTGGATCGCCACGACATCCGGGTCGTGGTTGATGAGGTTCTGCGCGGTCGCCGTGGGTTGCGGCATGCGGGCGCCGACGTTCTGGCTGGCGACGACGATATCGGCGTCATCGGGGGTGTCGGCCGGGCGCAGGAAGGGATAGAACATGCCGCCCCACACGAGCGCGGGCACGAGCACCCCGATGATCGCGAAGACTGAGAAGCGGATGAGCGCGGCCAAGAGCAGCAGCACGAGCAGGATCCACGCCCACGGCAGCAGGGATTCGACGATGAGTGCGACCCCGCGGGTGGTCGGGATGAGGGTGTGCATGGCCAGCAGGGCAGCCAGCAGCAGCCCTGCCACGAAGACGAGAATGCCCTTGCCGGGCGAAGACTGACGTTTCGGCATCGTGTGAACTATAGGCCGCTTAGCTGACCGAACCCTTAAGGACTCACGTCTGATTCTTTAGGACGTCCGTCTGCCTTCGGGCAGCCGGCGGATGCGGGGTCCAGTCCCGTTCCCGAGGCGGCCCCCACCGCTCCCGAGGCGGCCCTCACCGGAAGGCGGTCGCCGTCCAGACGGTGACGTCGGGGTGGTCGTCGTAGCGGTAGCCGGCACCGCGGATCGTGCGCACGATCGAGGAGAAGGCGCCGAGCCGCTTGCGCAGCCGCTTGATGTGGACGTCGACGGTGCGCTCATCGACAGCGCCGGTGTCCGCATCCCACAGCGCGGCGATGAGATCGGCCCGCGAGAGCGTCGACCCGGCCGAGGTGACGAGCGCGGCGAGCAGATCGAACTCCTTGGGCGTGACGTCGGCCAGCTGCCCATCGACGGTGACCTCGCGGCGCGGGATGTCGACGCGCACGCGCGTCTGGGCCGGTGGGGCGAGTTGCTCGCTCGGCCGCGGCGGGCGCATCGCTGCTGCCATGCGCGAGCGCACCGGTCCGTGCCGTCCGGCGGGGGAGCCGGTGGCGGCAGGGGAGCCGGTGGCCACCGCGCGCACCGCGTCGAGATCGCGGTACGGGCCGTCGGGGGCCTGCATGATGACGGTCTGGGTCTCAGCCTGCGGGGCACGCTCCCGGATGACCTGCTGCACGGCCTGCGCGAGCTCGGTGAGGTTCGTGCCGCATTCGGCGGCTTTGGCCTCATCGAGACCGACGTAGACGGTGAAGCCGCGGGCGGCGCCGGGGGCAGGCTGGCGGCTGCGGCCGGCTGGGCCCATGACGCGGGGCGCGGAGGCCGGATCAACGGGAGTCAAGCGGGCTCCCTGGCGTCGGGTGGCAGCGGCGCTGCGCGGGTGGATGGGGCGGGGAACAGCATTCATGGTCAGAGTCCTTGCGCGTCGGCGTGAGCGGATGAGTCAGTCGCATCATGCTTCTCGTCCGCGGCCCATGCCTGTGGTCATCGCAGGCCGCGGACGCAGCGCATCATGGCGATGGCGCTGCGCGCGAGGTGGTGACAGGACGTGCTGTGCATGGCTGTCATTGTTCTTCACAGAACCGGCGCAAAGCAATTGCAGATCCCGAAACTGAGACGTTTATGACGCTTTATGACAACACCGAGGTGGTCGCCGGCTCAGACGACGCCGTACATCCGGTCGCCGGCATCGCCGAGACCGGGCACGATGTAGCCCTTGTCGTTGAGCTTCTCATCCAGCGCCGCAGTGTGGACGGTGACGGTGGCGACGCCGTCATAGCGCTCTTCGATATGGCGCACACCCTCAGGGGCGCTGACGAGGCAGACCGCGGTGACATCGGAGACGCCGCGGTCGAGCAGGAAGTCGATCGCCATCGCCAGTGTGCCGCCGGTGGCCAGCATCGGGTCGATGACGAAGACCTGCCGGTCGCGCAGGTCGTTCGGCAGCCGGTTGGCGTAGGCGTGTGCCTCAAGGGTCTCCTCATCGCGGACGAGCCCGAGGAATCCGACCTCAGCGGTCGGCAGGATCTTGAGCATTCCGTCGAGCATCCCGAGGCCGGCCCGCAGGATCGGCACGACCACCGGTCGCGGGGCCGACAGCGTCGTGCCGATCATGGGGCACACCGGGGTGACGATCTCTTTGTCTTCGACGCGGATGCCGCGCGTGGCCTCATAGGCCAGCAGTGCGACGAGCTCTTCGGTGAGCCCGCGGAAGCGGCCGGGATCGGTGCGCTCATCACGCAGGACGGTGAGCTTGTGGGCGATGAGCGGGTGGTCTGCGATGTGGAGCTCCATACCCCTGAATCTACCGGATCGTGCGCTCGGACACATGCCGCGCAGTGAGACGGCTGCGCACTTCTGCTGGTCACACAGTGGTCTGCCGGGCAGGCATCAGCAAGAATAGAGACATGGCATACTTCACCGAGATCCTCGCCGAGGGCGTGGACGGATACCGGCCCCTGGACCTCGACCTGCGCGATGCTGCCCACCTCGATGACCTCACCGAGATGATGCGCAGCGCCAGCAGCGACGGCGAGGTCATCGCCGTCGTCGAGCATGAAGACGAGTGGTTCGCCCTCATCCGGCTGAGCGCCGATGACGAGGTGCGGGTGTTCATCTCCGATCTCGCCGCTGCCGCCGACAGCCCCTACGCCGACATCTTCGCCGACTACCTCGACTCCGGCCCCTCGACCCTGGACGCTGACGATCAGTTCGATCCCGGCCCGGAATACGACGCCGATGATGAGGATGACGACGACGCCGAGATCGACATGTTCGAACCCGAAGAAGATGCCGAATGGGGCGGAGACACCGATATCTACGCTGACCGCGGCATCGACGCGCGCGAGCTGCTCGACCAGGTCAGCCGCTACCAGTCGGATCCGGCCCGCGTCGTCGCCCACATCGGAGAGAAGATCGGCTTCGCCGATGCCCTCGGCTCGGCCGGCTGATACAGGCGGCCTGGCCGTCCCGTCGGTCTACCGCACCTGGATGGATGCCGCACTCGCTGCGGCAGCACACACTGATGCCAGCGCCGACGTGCCGATCGGGGCCGTCGTCGTCGACGCCTCGGGAACGGTCATCGGCACCGGATTCAATGAGCGCGAAGCCCACCATGATCCCACCGCCCACGCCGAGGTGCAGGCGCTGCGGGCGGCCGGCCGGCACCTCGGGCGCTGGAGGCTGAGCGGCACGACGCTTGTCGTCACCTTGGAGCCGTGCGTCATGTGCGCGGGTGCTGCGGTCGCCGCGCGGGTCGAGCGGATCGTCTTCGGCGCCTATGACGACAAAGCCGGGGCCTGCGGCTCGGTGTGGGACGTCGCCCGGGATCGGGTGAGCCTGCACGTTCCCGAGGTGGTCGGCGGGGTGCGTGCCGAGGAGTGCGCGGCCGGACTCGTCGACTTCTTCGCCTCCCGCCGCTGAGCGCCGCGGGCGCTGATTTGGTCGCAGACTGTGCCCCGTTGTAGAGTATTCCGCGGTAGCGTGTCCGAGCGGCCGAAGGTGCAACACTCGAAATGTTGTGTACGGCAACCCCGTACCGTGGGTTCAAATCCCACCGCTACCGCGCAGAGCATGAGCCCTGACCAGAGAGAACATCGCGGTCGGGGCTCATGTCATTCCGGCGGCTGTCATTCGGGCAGGCATGCCCTCAGGCCGTCATTCCGGCCGGAGGATGAGGTGCTGCGCGCCGGTGCTCAGGGTCTGGTGCGCGGCGACGGTGAAGCTCTGCCCGTCGAGGCCGTCGGTCCATTTCTGCTCACCGGCGACGATGACCGGATCGATGAGCAGGTTGAGCTCATCGACGAGGCCGGCGGTCAGCAGTCCGCGCAGCGTCGCCAGGCTGCCCGACATCCCGATCCAGCCGGCCGTGCGCTCCTTGAGTGTGCGGACCTCGTCCATGCTGCGGAGCACCTGAGTGTTCTCCCACGGCGAGGCGTCCAGTGTCGTCGACAGCACGTACTTGGGGATCCGGTTGATGAACTCGGCGAACGGGTCCTCGGCCTGCGGCCAGTAGGCTGCCCACGCATCGTGGAGCACCCGGCCCATGAGGTAGCCCTCGCAGCGCATGATGTGCGCGTCGACGGCCTTGCCCATATCGGCGTCGAAGTACTCTGCGTGCCAGCGGTCGGGGTGCTCGGCGGAACCATCGAGCGTCGTGAAGAGATTGACGGCAAGCTGTCCCATCTGGATCCTCTCAGTCGGTCCGTGCACCGGCAGCGGCGCCGAGGTGTGCTGTGGTCCCCAGTCTACGGCCGGCTCACTGCGCAGCTTCGGTATACGCCTTGACGACCTCAGCGGCGATATCCGGAGTCTTCTCCACTGGTGAGCCGTTGAGAGGCGAGACGATGATGAGCCCGTTTCCGGTGAGCGCAGTGAGGAAGTGCATCTCAATGCCGGGCCCATGCGTTGTGGTGACGGTCGTCTGCACGGCGCTGTGAGCGCCGGGCACCTCGGCATCCTCAGCGGTGATCGACATCGTGTGCTGCTGCTCGCCGGATCCGCCGAAGGGCACCTCGTACGTCATCTCTTCACAGGAGGAGCCGACATCCGCAGTGGTGCTGAAAGCGGTTTGCGCCTCATCCGGTGATGCATGGGAGACGACGAGAGCCCTGTAGGTCTGTTCGTCGTTGACCGCATAGCCGGCCGGTGCATCGACGTGGCCCTCGCCCAGCTGCGCTGCGAAGACGTCCTTGCACTCCTCCGGTTCGACTGGGCTCTCAATGAGTATCGAATAGGATTCCTCTGTCGCGGCTCCGCTGCCTGGAAAGGCTTCGAAGCTCTGACCGTCGTAGGAGACACCGCTGAGGAGCTCGCCGATCTCCTCCTCGCTGAGCTGGCGCATGTCGGCCCCAGCAGCATCCGGGCCTCCCTGCTCGGCAGAGTCGGATCCGAAACCTCCTCCGCAGGCAGAGAGGGCGAGTGTCAGTACGGCTGCTGCTGCAGTGCCGGTGATGAGTCGGGATGGGGATGACGCGGGCGGTGTGGTGATGTGTGCTCCTGCTGCGAGACCAGTGCTGTGACGCGGACAACTTCACAGTACGCGCCAGAATCGGCCTGCCGCCAGTGTTGGGCGGTGCAGATCCGGCACAGGCGGTTCCGAATCAGACGATTCGGACAAGCGGAGCGTGCGATGTGAGTGCGTGGGCAGCTCCCCGGTGACTCAGACCTGCCCCGGCGGCACTCTCGTGCCGCCGGGGCAGGGAACTGGATCACTCGGAGGCTTCGGAGTAGGCTTTGACGGCTTCAGTAGCGACGTCAAGGGTGCCCGATGCTGTCCCGTCCATCACTGAGTCGGCGGTGACGAGCCCGTTGCCGGTGAGGGCAATGACGGTGAACGGTCCCTCGTCCTCATTGTCCGGTGCAGCGGTGCTGAACATCACTGCTCGGTCGGCCCCGGGAATCTCGCTCTCCTCGACGGTGATCGACCTCTCGAACGTGTCGCCATTACCCATCTCGAGAGTCAACTCCTCACATCCTTCGGCGTCCTTCAGCTTCTCGTCAAAAGCCTTGCTGGCCTTCTCTGCTGACGTGTAGGAGATGGCGCCGGCGGTGTAGCTGTTCGACTCGTTGAGTGCGTAGCCGTTCGGAAGTTCGGTCTCGGGCTTGCCGATCAGATCGAGGAAGGGAGCCTTGCACTCGGCCGGATCGTACTCGGCCTCTTTGTACTGTTCCTTGGCGCTTCCCAGCTCGCCTGGGGTTTCGTCTACAGAATCGAAGCTCTCGCCCTCGTAGGAGATGCTGTTGAGAGCTTTTTCGATCTCCTCCTGGCTCAGCTGGCGTGCTTCCGATGCAGTTGATCCGTCGGCCTCCTGCTCGGATCCCTCCTGCTCAGTCTCCTGCTCAGAGCTCACCTGCTCAGCTGTCTGCTCGGCTGCCTGTGGGGTGTTCGGTCCGGCGTTCTGCTCCTCACTGGCGTCAGAACCGGAACCTCCGCCGCAGGCAGTGAGTGAGATTGCCAGGCCGGCTGCGGTCGCGGCACCGGCGATGAGGTGGAACGGGGATGATGACGTAACGGTCTTCATGATGGTTCTCCCTTTCTGTGTTCGGTGCTATGCGGTTGTTTTTCTGTTCGCAGCGGTTAGCTGCAATTTCAGACTGAGGGCCAGAACCGGTCTGTTGGGAGCTTCGGACGTTGCAGTCCGATTACATGCTTTCGAATTTTGCTGCAGTCGTATTACAGAGTTTCGAATGTTTCAGCCCTGCCACAGCATGTTTCGAATCAGATGACCCAGGCGGGCGGAACATGCGGTGCGAAGACTGGAAACGACAAGGAGGCCGGCCGTCGGCAGGGTGGTGAAGACCGATTCCACCGCCGACTTCCTCGCAGCTGCGGAGACACACTTCTGCCCCAGCAGCACGCACGTGCCGCTGGGGCAGATGGTCAGCTCACTGCAGGGCTTCGGTGTACGCGTTGACGGCTTCAGCAGCGACGCCGGTGGACTTCTCCTCTGTCGAATCGTGCAGAGCGGAGCCGGCGACGAGTCCGTTGGCGGTGAGGGCGGTGACGTAGTACAGCGTGTCATCAGGAGCCATCGGCAGGCTGGTGGTCATCAGCACGGCGCGGTCTGCGCCGGGCACGTCGATCTCCTCGACGGTGATCGACATCTCGATCTTCTGGCCGGCGGCCTCGATTGACATCTCCTCACATGCAGAGCCGGTGCTCAGCGTCGCATCGAGGGCCTCGCTCGCCTCATCTGCTGATGCATAGGACATGGCGACAGCGTTGTAGGTGTGCTCCTCGCTGATGGCAAGGCCAGTCGGGATGTCGGTGTCAGCCTTGCCCATCTGCTCCAGGAAGACCTTCTTGCACTCAGCTGGTTCGATCGGCGCCTTCTCCAGCTCCGTCTTGGCAGCTTCCATCTCCGGCGGATCGTTGGGAGCGGCCGCAAAGCCCTCGCCCTCATAGGAGATGCCGCTGAGGGCTTCCTCGATCTCTTCCTGGCTCAGCTGGCGGGTCTCCGGGGCAGCCGGCTCCTCGGCTTCCTGCTCGCCACCCTCCTGCTCAGCCGCCTGGTCGGCGTTCTGCTCATCGCCGGCACCGGAGTCGGATCCTCCGCCGCAGGCAGAGAGCACGAGCGCCAGACCGGCTGCTGCTGCGGCGCCAGCGACGAGGCGGGATGGGGATGACGAGGAAAGGGCTTTCATGGCAGTTCTCCTGTTGCAAGATCAGTGCTGTGACACGGTCGTTGTGGCTTCAGATTAGACGTCGAGCTCGGCCCGTTGCCAGCTGCGGCTGTTGCAGTCCTGGCACAGGAAGCAGACGGTGCGGTCGTCCCATACACTTGGAGCGTCAGGCGCGAGTGCGCGGGCGCGAGGACGGAGGCCGATGACATGAGCGAAGCGACAACGACGACGGACCTGAACCGACAGAGCACTGCCCTTGTCCTCGTCGACATCCAGAACGACTTCTGCGAAGGCGGGGCACTTGGAGTCGACGGCGGGGCCGAGGTGGCGCGCAGGGCAGCAGAGTTCGTCGCCGAGCATCGTGGCGACTACGCCTGCGTCGTCGCCACCGCTGACTGGCACATCGATCCCGGCGAGCATTTCTCCGCCAACCCTGACTTCGTCAACTCCTGGCCCGTGCACTGTGTGGCCGGCAGCGACGGTGCGGCCTTCCACCCAGAGGTCAAGCCCGCGATCGAGACCGTCGATGCGATCTTCTGCAAGGGCGAGTACGAAGCGGCCTACTCCGGTTTCGAAGGCCGCCGCGCGCCCGCCGACAGCGATACGGACGGCGGCGAGCTGCTGGCCGAGTGGCTGCGCGCTCGCGGCATCACCGCCATCGATGTGTGCGGCATCGCTACCGACCACTGCGTGCGGGCGACCGCACTCGACGGCCGCAATGAGGGCTTTGCCGTGCGCGTGCTCACTGACCTCGTCGCCGGTGTCGACGCGGCCCGCTCAGCCGAAGCGCTGCAGGAGATGGATGCCGCCGGCGCCGAGCTCTCCTGACCGGGTTCAACGGCGGAACCGTGCCGGCCGAACCGTGCCGGCCGCGACCTGACGGCCGAACCTTGCCGGCCGTTCTCAGCCCTGGAACTCGCGCAGGGCTGAGGCCAGCCGGGCGATGCCCTCGTCCATCCGATCGGCCGGGGTAGGCCGCGCGGATCTGCGGCAGCCCGGCGGTGAAGTGGCCTTCGCTGATATAGGCGTTGAGCATGCACTGCGAGAGCGCCGAGGCGCACTGGTCGGTCGTCGTCTTCACCTCGGCGATGGCAGAGATGATGACCTCCGGACCGCAGGCCCAGCCCAGCCGGGTGCCCGGCGTGAAGGTCTTGGAGAACGTCCCCACCTGCACGGTGACATCGGGGCCGAGCTCATAGATCGAAGGCAGGTACGCGCCGTCGAAGGCGAGATCCCGGTAGGCGACGTCCTCGACGATGATGACGCCGGCCTCGCGTGCGGCAGCGACGAGCTCGGCCCGCCGCTTTGCTGAGAGCAGCAGGCCCGAGGGGTTCTGGAAGTCCGGGATGACATAGGCGAACTTCGGCGCCGCACCCTGCTTGGGCGCGGTCTCGCAGGCGTCGAGCAGCGAGGCCGGCACGAGGCCCTCATCATCGTTGCGCATCGCCACCGGCACCGCCTCATTGGCGGTGAACACCGCACATGCACCCAGATAGGTGGGGGCTTCGACGAGGACGGCATTGCCCGGATCGGCCAGCGCCGTCGTCACAAGCGTCAGCGCATCGACACCACCGGAAGTGACGATGAGCTCGTCCTCGGCCGGCACTTGGCCCTGGGTGTCGGCGATGAGGTCGCGCAGCGTCTGGCGCAGCGAGGCCAGCCCGCGTTTCGAGGCGTACTGCAGTGCCACCTCGGGAGCGGTCGAGACGGCCTTGGCCGCCAGCTCGCTCAGCAGCTGGGAGTCGAAGAGCGTCGGGTCCGGGAACCCGCGTCCCACCAGGCGGAGCGGGTCAGGCTGGGCTGCGCGGAGCGAGAGCGGGCCGGGCTGCGCGGGAACGTGCGGAGCGGGTGAGGGAGCAGCCGGGGTCAGCCGAGCACGCCGAAGAGGAACCGGGCCAGTCCGTCATAGGCCTGCCGGCGCGGGGCCTCGGCGGATATGAACACATCGTGCATCGCATTGGGGATCCGCTCGATCGTCATCGACTCTCCGAGCGACAGCGCGCGCCGGGCGATGACATCGACGTCGAGGACGATATCGGCAGTCGCCATCGACGAGGTGAAGGACGCGCCCCTCAGCGTCGTCGCCGAAATCTGCACGAGCGTGGGAATCGTGAGCCCCAGCCCGGCCTCGACCTGCTTATGGCCGGCGAAGATCGCCTGCAGCCACGCCGGATAGATCGGGAACCCGCCGGGAGGCTTGAGCCGCAGGTCATAGGGCAGCCGGCCGAGTGAGGCGCTGGCGAGGGTGTAGAAGTTCGGCAGCTGCACGTTCAGCGGCTTCGCCGACTTCGAGCGCAGCCCCATCCACGCGTTCATGAGCTTGCGCGCGGCGGCATCGTACTGGAACTCCAGCCACGGCGAGTTCAGCAGCAGCCCGCAGGCGGTGTCCCGGTGCCTGGCCGCCCACAGCGCCAGGATGAGTCCGCCGGTCGAATGCCCGTGCAGCAGCACCTGCGCGCCGGGATTCTCCGCCTCGACGACGGTGAGCGCGGCGGCGATCTCCTCATCGTAGGCGCGCAGATCCTCGATGTAGCCGGCATGCGTGCCCGGGCCGGTGAGCGCCCGGCCGGGCAGATCGTCCTCGGCCGCGACCGCCAGTGCGGCCGCCGCATCCGGGTGGGCGGCTGGGCTTCCGTGCGCTGTCGCCTCCGCGTGTGCGGCTGCCGTTTTCGAGGTGTGGGGCGCCCAGTGCTCGGGGCCGCCGGCTGCCTCGATGAGCAGGCTGCGTCCGTAGCGGCGCAGATCGATGGCGTAGAAGGCGATGCCCAGCGATGCGTAGTAGTCGGCGAGCCGGTGGTGGAAGAAATAGTCCGACCAGCCGTGCACATAGATGACGGCCGTCCGGGCCGGAACCACCGGGCGGGCAGTGCCGCTCGGCTGCAGTGCCGGCTCGGCGTCGCGGAGTGTGGGCCCAGTTTCGCGCCGCGCGGGATCGGCATCCCGCAGCTGCCCGGCATCAGCACCGCCGTCCCCGGCAGCAGCACCGGGCAGCGCCGGGGCGATGATGACAGCGGTATCACCGTCGCCCACAGTGATCGGCAGCATGCGGAATCGCGGCCCGAGGATGTCCTCGCCCCATTCGTGCATCTGTGCCATCCGCCCATTCTGTCAGCCCGCCCCCAGCGTCGGAAGCCGCCCCACGGGCATCGGAAGTCGTCCGCAGGCACCGGCAGTCGGTGCTGGGAACGTGACCGGCGCCTCGGGAACGGGCAGAGATATGGCACCATGACGCTATGAGTGAAAAGTTCCGCCTGCGCCCGGCCCTGGCGAACACGCCAGCCTACGTCCCGGGCAAGCCGCCCAAGGCCTCCGAAGGCCTCAAGTCCTACAAGCTGTCCTCGAATGAGCACCACATGGAGCCGCTGCCGGCCGTCGCCGAGGCGGTCGCCGCCGGCGGCCTGACCCCGGCCAGCTACGCCGATCCGGGAGTCACCGAGCTCACTGCTGCGCTCGCCGACCACCTGGGGGTGGGCACCGATGCGGTGCTGTTCTCCGCCGGCGCCTCCGAGATGCTCAAGGCGCTCTTCCACATCGCCGTCGACCCCGGTGACGAAGTCGTCTACCCGTGGCCGTCCTTCGAGATGTACCCGCAGCTGGCCAATCTGTGCGGGGCCGCCCACCAGCGCATCAGCGTCGATGCCGAGGGCCGCCACGACCTGCCGGCGATGGCCGCTGCGATCTCCGAGCGCACCCGGCTGGTGATCCTGTGCACTCCGAACAACCCGACCGGCCCGGCGCTGCGCCAGGACGAGTTCGACGCCTTCATGGCCGAGGTGCCCAGCGACATCGTCGTCATCCTCGATGAGGCCTATATCGACTTCTGCGATGCGCCCGATGCCCTTGACGGGCTCGCCGCGCTGCGCCGCTACCCCAACCTCGTGCTGCTGCGCACCTTCTCCAAGTCCTATGGCCTGGCCGGACTGCGGGTGGGCTACGCGGTGGCCGATCCGGCGCTCATCATGGAGCTGCGCAAGTCGGTGCTGCCGTTCTCCGTCAGCGCCTCGGCACAGCAGGCCGCGCTCGCCTCCCTGCAGCACCGCGAGGACATGCAGGTCCGCGCCAAGGAGGTCGCACGCCTGCGCGATGAGCTGGCAGACGGGCTGCGCGGCCTCGGCTACGAGGTCTTCGAGGCCTACGGCAACTTCGTGTGGCTCAACCTGGGCGAGCGCTCCGACGAATTCGAAGCCGCCTGCCTGGACGCCGGGCTGGCCGTGCGCAACCTCAAGGACGGGGTGCGGATCTCCGTCGGTCCCGAGGAGGCGATGCAGCGGGTGCTGACCGTCGCCGAGGCGTTCGTCGCCGACGGCGGTGCCGTCACCGGGGCCGGCGCCCCCGCCGAGGCGGATGGGGCACCTAAGTGAGCGGTGCGGCTGAGGCGACCGGTGCCTCGGGAGCGGCTCTGGCGACCGGTGCCTCGGGAACGGCTCTGGCGACCGGTGCCTCGGGAACGGCGGGCGGGCTGCCGCTTGAGGAGCTCGCCGCCGAGCTGAGCGCCGGCGCACTCGTCACCGACCGGGACGTCATCACCACCTATTCGAAGGATTGGGCGCTGTTCTCCCACGTCGGCCGTGCGGCCGCCCTCGTGCGCGCCGCCTCGGTCGAGGATGTGCAGGCGACGCTGCGGTTCGCCACCGCCCACCGGATCCCGGTCGTGCCGCAGGGAGCGCGCACAGGTCTGTCCGGTGCGGCCAACGCCGTCGACGGCTGCCTGTTGCTGACGGTGGCGAGGATGAACAGGATCCTCGAGGTCAACACCGTCGAACAGACCTGCACCGTGCAGCCGGGCGTCATCAACCAGGATCTCAAAGAGGCGCTCAAGCAGCACGGGCTGGCGTACCCGCCGGATCCCGGTTCGGTGGCGATCTCCTCGATCGGCGGCAATGTCGCGACGAACGCCGGCGGCCTGTGTTGCGTGAAGTACGGCGTCACCCGCGACTATGTGCGCAATCTGACGGTGGTGCTCGCCGATGGGCAGATCACCCGGGTCGGCCGGCCCACCCAGAAGGGTGTGGCGGGGCTGGAGCTCTCGCAGCTGTTCATCGGCTCGGAAGGCACGCTCGGCGTCATCGTCGAGATCACCCTGGAGCTCATCCCGGCGCTGCCGGACCCGATCACCGCGATCGCGCTGTTCCCCGAGGCCGCCGATGCCGCGAGCACCGTCTGCGACTTCATGGCCACCGGCGCGCGGCCGTCGATGCTCGAATACCTCGACGGTCCGTCGATGGACATGATCAACGACTACGGCGACTTCGGCCTGCCCACCGGGATGGGCGCGATGCTGCTCGTGCAGTCCAACGGCGACGGCAGCCTGGAGGCCGCGACGCAGGAGATGGGGGCGTTCTCACGGGTGGCCGATGCCTGCAACGCCGCCGAGGTGGTCTTCAGCGAGGATCCGGCCGATTCCGAGCTGCTCGTGGCGGCTCGGCGTGCGGTCGGCCCGGCGGGGGAGAAGTTCGCCAATGCCCACGGCGGCGGCGAGCTCATCGACGATGTGTGCATTCCGCGTGCCCGGATGCGGGAGTTCTTCACCCGCCTCGACGAGCTGCGCGCCGCCTATCCGCAGGTCATCATCAGCAACGCCGGGCACGCCGGTGACGGGAACATGCACCCGTGCGTGTTCTTCGATGAGCGCGATGAGACCACCACCGCGCTGGCGCAGGAGGCCTTCGATGCGATCATGGCCCTGGGGCTGGAGCTCGGCGGCACCATCACCGGTGAGCACGGGGTGGGCTACCTCAAGAAGGAGTGGCTGGCCCGCGAACTCGATCCGGTGACCCGCGCCATGCACCTGAAGATCAAGGACGCCCTCGATCCGCTCGGCATCCTCAACCCCGGCAAGATGCTCGGCGCGCTGTGAGGTGAGGGCCGCGGGGTGAGCCCGGGCGCTCGGCGCGCTGTGAGGTGAGGGCCGGCGGCGGCCTTGGCCGCCCTCAGCTCTCCAGGCCGCCCTCAGCTCTCCAGGCTGCCCTCAGCTCTCCAGGCTGCCCTCAGCTCGCCTGGCCGCCGGCGATCCGGTTGCTGATCTGGCCGATGCCGGTGATCTCGACCGACACCTCGTCCCCGGGCGCCAGCCACCGCTCATCGGCCATGCCGACGCCGCCCGGAGTGCCGGTGAGGATGAGGTCGCCGGGCTCAAGGGTGATGATCGTCGACAGGTACGACACCAGCTCCGCCGGCCCGAACACGAGGTCCCCGGTCGAATCCTGCTGCCGCACCTCGCCGTTGACCCGCGTGGTCAGCTGCGCTGCCGCCGGATCGAAGTCATCGGCGGTGACGACGACCGGCCCCACCGCCGATGACGCCTCCCACATCTTGCCCTGCAGCCACTGCTGCGTGCGCATCTGGTAGCCGCGCATCGAGAAGTCATTGGCCACCGTGTAGCCGGCGATCGCCTGCGCAGCCTGCTCGGGGTCGGCGCGCCGGACAGCGGTGCCGATGACGATCGCCAGCTCGCCTTCGAAGTCGAGCTTCTCGTCCTCAGCCGGGGCCACCACCTCGGCGCCGGGATCCGTGAGCGAGCAGGCGAACTTCGCAAACACCGTGGGGAACTCCGGGGTGTCCATGCCCACCTCGGCGATGTGGTTGCGGTAGTTCAGGCCGATGCACAGCACCTTCGCCGGGTTGAGGATCGGCCGCAGCGGCTGCGCTTCGGCAGCCGGGATCGCCGGAGCCGAGGCGGTGCGCGCCTGTTCGAGTCCCCTCTCGTGGGCCAGCAGCTGGCCGACATCGGCGAAGCCGTGCACCGGCACATAGCCCTCGTCGGTGAGCACCGCAGCCGTCGTGCCGCCGGTCGCAGTCAGATTCATCGTCGCCAGTCTCATGATGTCCTCCGTCTCTGATGAGAGTCGTTCCTCTACGATGTCTCACCTTTCGAAATCTGATGAATGGATTCCACCGCACGGACAAAAACAGAGATTTTTCTGTCTAGGATAGGCGCACACGCTTCACAATATGATGCGTATCACAGTGGAACTTCATTCAGCGTAGAGCGGAGATCTCCCATGAACTCACCAGCCGCGAAGGGAGAGGCGATCGTTGCCGAAACCAATTTCGACCTGCAGACCATCGACCCTGCACGGCAGTTCGAGTTCACCGGGTCGACGATCAGCTCTACCAGACCACATTGACCTTCGAAGACGGCGACCTCACGAAGCCGACGGACGGGCTGTGCTCCTTCGAGATGTCTGAGGACCAGAAGGAGCTCACACTGACGATGGTCGACAAGGAGGCCAAGTTCTCAGACGGCAGCCCCGTTGAGGTCGACGACATCGCGGGTGGATGGCAAGGGAATCATCCCGAATGTCTAGCCCCTCGTGGGTCATCGGAGCAGGTGGCCGAGCCCTGCTGGCTAGACTGGTGTGGTGACTTCTCAGCAACAGGACACCACCGCCTCGGGCGCGGCCGTGACCGACCCGGTATGCCGCCGCGAGGACTTCGGATTCAGCGTCGGTACCCGGATGGCGACCGGCGGGCGGACCGGCACGATTCGCACCCCGCACGGGGAGATCCAGACCCCGGCGTTCATCCCGGTCGGCACGAAGGCCACCGTCAAGGCCGTGCGCCCGGACGAGGTTGCGGGCCTGGGCGCGCAGGCCGTGCTCGCCAACGCCTACCACCTGTACCTGCAGCCCGGCGCCGACCTGCTCGACGAGGCCGGCGGGCTAGGGAAGTTCATGAACTGGCCGGGACCCACCTTCACTGACTCCGGCGGCTTCCAGGTCATGAGCCTGGGTGTGGGGTTCAAGAAGGTCATCTCGATGGACATCCCCGACTCCCCGGACGACTCCGCAGTCGCCGCCGACAAGGAGCGCCGGGCGCTGGTCGACGACGACGGAGTGACCTTCAAGTCCCATATCGACGGCACCCTGCACCGCTTCACGCCCGAGGTGTCGATGCAGGTCCAGCATCAGCTCGGCGCTGACATCATGTTCGCTTTCGACGAGCTCACCACGCTGATGAACACCCGCGGCTACCAGGAGATGTCGCTGGAGCGCACCCGCCTGTGGGCCGAACGCTGCCTGGCCGAGCACGAGCGGCTCACCGCGGCGCGGTCGCACCGGCCGTATCAGGCGCTGTTCGGGGTGCTGCAGGGAGCGCAGTATGAGGACCTGCGCCGCAAAGCCGCCCGGGACCTCGGGGCGATGGACTTCGACGGCTTCGGCATCGGCGGGGCACTGGAGAAGGAGAACCTCGGCACGATCGTCGGCTGGGTGTGCGAGGAGCTGCCGGAGGACAAGCCGCGCCACCTGCTCGGCATCTCCGAACCCGATGACCTGTTCACCGCCATCAAGGCCGGCGCTGACACCTTCGACTGCGTCTCACCCTCGCGCGTAGCCCGCAATGCCGCGGTCTACAGCCGCGACGGCCGGTACAACATCACCGGCTCGAAGTACCGCCGCGACTTCGGCTCGATCGACGCCGAATGCAGCTGCTACACCTGCCAGAACTACTCGCGGGCGTATCTGCGACACCTCTTCAAGGCCAAGGAGATGCTCTTCTCCACCCTGTGCACCATCCACAATGAGCACTTCATCGTCAGCCTCGTCGACGAGATCCGGGCAGCGATCGAAGTCGACCGCTTCACCGAGCTCGAAGCCGAGGTGCTCGGCCGGTACTACGGATCCAAGCAGGTGGTTGAGTCATGAGCGCCGACAAGCAGACGCACACCCGCCCCCGAGCCGCGCACGCCGACTCCGGCCCCGAGCTCACCGAGCTGCTCAACCGGTGGATGCCGGCGATCGGCGCGCTGACGGCGTTCATCCTCTACACGACGCTGTCCGTGCTCATGTGGCGCGCGCAGTACGCACCCA
The DNA here is from genome assembly GCF_042429315.1 of Brevibacterium otitidis. Lineage (NCBI taxonomy): Bacteria > Bacillati > Actinomycetota > Actinomycetes > Micrococcales > Brevibacteriaceae > Brevibacterium > Brevibacterium otitidis. Next base: position 80,960 of record NZ_JBHMAU010000067.1, read on the forward strand.
GCTGGGACCTCGGGATCTTCACGCAGCTGCTCGACCAGTACGCCCACGGGCGGGCGCCGATCGTCGACATCAAGGGGCCGGGCTACCACCTGTGGGGCGACCACTTCCACCCGATCCTCATCCTGCTCACCCCGCTGTACTGGATCGCGCCCTCAGGGCTGACGCTCATGATCGCCCAGGCTGCGCTGTTCGCCGCCTCGGTGTGGCCGATCTCCTCGCTCGCGCGCGAACGCCTGCGGATGCGCGGCGGCTGGCTCGTCACCGCCGGATATGTGGCTCTACTGACTGATCCGTGGGTCTTCAGCGGCCGGGCAGGAGGGGGCGGTGGCCTCCGAGTGTGAGCATGGCGAGGCCGATCAGGGGCTCGGGTGAGCG